>JAFAQG010000384.1 GCA_019246575.1 Acidobacteriaceae bacterium | reverse complement strand
CGTCCAATCGTGGCGCGGACGCAGCACCATACCTGCAGCGATCTGGATTGCCTCATGCCCGGCCCCGCTGACCTGAAAAAAGATCTTGCTCTGCCGTTTCAGCAGAATTTCGCGGTCGTCGAGACATCGCGATAAATACATGAGCCGGAATGCCCGCAACAGGGCATCGCGGTCAAGTTCGGATCGCAAGCCGGTTATGGAAGCGGCGGAAGGCCCTGCCGGCTGAGTCGAGGTTGGCGCCAATCCGCCATTATCTCGCGTTAGCGAATCCCAGGCCCCCAAGCACGGCAAGCGTCTAACGCCCGGTCATTCGCCTCCGGGTTCAATGTAGCTTATTCATCATCGGTCGCCGCTTCCCCAGTCCCATACCAAACTTTTCGTAATAGGATAGGAAGCTAAGTTTAGCTTCGAGATCCATGCTATGAATCGAATAAACCGGCGTTCGCTGCTCATGTCGGCTGCAGCCGTCGCGGGATCGGGCTCTCTGCTCTCCCATTCAGCTACAGCATCCTCGGACGATACTCAGGTCCACGCCTCTCCTGCTCGCGAGTTAGCTTCATCAGCTCCGCTCATACTCGAGACTGCAAACCGGTTCCTGGCCGCGCTCGACTCCAGTCAGCGGGCCAAAGCCAGTTTCAAATTCGACGACGATGAGCGCATGAACTGGCATTTCATTCCGAAAGAGCGGAAGGGCTTGCCGGTTCGCGAAATGACGGCCTATCAAAAGCACCTGGCGAGTGCGCTCCTCAGTGCCGGACTTAGTCAAACCGGCTACATCAAGGCCGTGACCATCATGAGCTTGGAAGATGTCCTGAGAATCCTCGAAAACGACAACGGCGAGCATAGAAATCCTGAGAAATACTATTTCTCAATCTTCGGAGCACCGTCTGTGACGGACCCCTGGGGTTATCGCATCGAAGGCCATCATCTCAGCCAGAACTATACCGTTGTCCAAGGCAAAATAATCGATGGCCCAAGTTTCTTCGGTGCGAATCCGGCTGAAGTGCGGCAAGGGCCGCGCAAAGGCCTCAGGACGCTCGCGGGAGAGGATGATTTAGGCTTCGCATTAATCCAGTCACTCGACCTGACACAACGTAAAACTGCGATCGTAGACCCAACTGCGTACCGGGACATCTTGACAGCGGCCAGTAGGAAGGCTGCTCTCGCCGGCCAGCCTTCGGGTCTGTCTGCATCACGGATGAACGCGAGGCAGTTTGACGCGCTCACGGCATTGATCCATGAATACGTCTCTAATGTTCCGGGCGAGCTTGCGGAAGCGCGGCAGCAAAAGGTAAATAGAGCCGCAAAAGAAATACAATTCGCTTGGTCCGGCGGAATCAATCGCGGCGACCTGCATTACTATCGTGTCCAGACTGCTTCCTTTCTGATCGAGCTCGATAATACGCAAGATGGTGGAAACCACATCCATTCGGTCTGGCGTGACTTCACTGGAGACTTCGGACAGGATCTGCTAAAGCTCCATTACAATAACAGCCATCCAACGACTTAGTTCCGGCCCCCTGTTCCATGATGCGCCCCATCATACTCGTCGCGCTTATTTGCGCATTACACGTTCATGCGGAAGAAAAGAAGGTACTCGTCGCCTACGCAAATCGCGAGTTGATCGAACAGTTGAAAAATGTGACCCCGCCCGCCAGAATCGTACCCGTTTCACCGTCGAATGTAATGCAGGAGATCGCCGATGCGGATGCCTTCGTCGGCGAGATTACTTCCGCAGAAGTCCGCGCCGCTAAAAATCTCAAATGGGTCGGCGTCATGAGCGCCGGCGTCGAGCGAGTGCTCTTTCCGAATGATGGCAGCAGCGATCTCCGCCAGAGCAGCATTGTTCTCACCAACAACAAGATTGTGCAGGGTCCGGAAATCGCCGACCATGCCATGGCGTTGCTCCTGATGCTCTCGCGTAATCTATACGTCCTGTATAGAAACGATCAACAGCAACTCTGGAACGCGCAATCCTTCAGGGGCATCGAGCTGAACGGCAAAACCGCTGTCATCGTCGGTGTCGGCGGAATTGGCACCCAGATCGCAGTCCGTGCAAATGCGTTCGGCATGAGAGTCATCGGCGTCGACCCTGAAGACAAGCCCTTCCTCCCCTTCGTCGAACGCATCGTCAAACCCGACGAGTTCGATGATGTGCTTCCGCAGGCCGACGCGGTCTTCCTCTCCGTTCCGGATACTCCGAAGAGCCACAAGATGATGGGTGGGCATGAGTTCGAGCTGATGAAGAAGAACTCCTATTTCATCGCTGTGAGCCGCGGCGGCATCTACGACATGAACGGATTAGTGAAAGCCCTGGATGAGAAGCGATTGGCAGGCGCAGGGGTCGACGTTACCGATCCCGAGCCCTTGCCTAAAGGCCATCCACTTTGGCGGTTCGAAAACGTCGTCATCACGCCCCATATAGCCGGGCGATCCGATCAGGATTCTGTTCGAATGATCGGAACCATCAAAGAAAATCTCCGCCGTTTTGTCGAGAATAAGCCTCTCATCAACGTCGTCGACAAGCAGAAGGGATACTAGTACGCCTCGGGCGCTCGCCATCGCGTAAACGCCGTGTGTCTTTGCCACGCGGATATAGAATCGAAATCGGGAGCAAAGACGAATCTATGGCGACTGCAGCAGCTGGTGCGGGACTGGAAGGAGTTGTCGCGACAACCTCGAGTATCTGCTACATCGACGGCGAACGCGGCATCCTGAGCTATCGCGGATACAACATCAATACCCTTGCCGAAAACGCAACGTTTGAAGAAGTCATCTACCTCCTCTGGAACGGCCGGCTCCCGAATAGGAGAGAGCTCACCGACTTGAAATCCAGCCTCGTCGCCGAGCGCGAACTGCCCAACGACGTCATAAACTTTCTGCGTTGCGCTCCCAAGGGCGTCTCCCCCATGGATGTGCTTCGGACCGGAATTTCGATGCTCAGCCTCTACGATCCGATTGCGGCTGACATGTCGCCGGAGGCGAATCAAAAGAAAGCTGTCAAGCTGATGGCGCGCGTCGCGACTATGGTCACCACCTTTGACCGCTTGCGCAGCGGACGCGATATCGTTCCGGGCGACCCCCATCTCGGGTACGCTGCGAATTTCTTATACACTCTGACCGGCAAGAAACCCGACGACGTAAGCGAACGCGTATTCGACGTCGCCCTCATTCTCCACGCCTATCACGAATTAAACGCCTCAACGTTCGCCGCCCGCGTTACCGCCGCAACTTTATCTGACATTTACTCGGCTGTAACCTCCGCCATTGGTGCGCTCAAAGGCCCGCTGCATGGTGGCGCAAACGAAGGCGTCATCAAGATGCTGCTTGCAACCAGATCCCCTGAAGATGCTGCTGAGAAGGTCCGGGCAGACCTCACCGACAAAACACGCAAAGTCAAAGTGTCCGGCTTCGGTCATCGGGTCTATCGCGTTCTCGACCCGCGCGCCATCCATTTGAAGAAGATGAGCGAAGAACTGGGCAAGCGCACCGGTCACACGGATCTGTTCGAAAAATCCGCCAGCGTCGAGCAGACTGTGCGTGAGGTCAAAAATCTGAACGCGAATGTCGATTTCTATTCCGCCTCCACTTATTATTCGCTCGGGATCCCAATAGATCTGTTCACGTCTATCTTCGCGGTCAGCCGCATGTCGGGCTGGACGGCTCACATTCTGGAGCAGTACAGCAATAATCGGTTGATTCGACCGCGAGCCGATTACACCGGCGTCGCCGATGGCCAGCCCTGGGTGCCCGTCTTTGAGCGCTCCCAACCCGATGACCGACACGCAGCCGATTGATACCGAGCCGCGCGCGTAAGCACGGGCAACGGGAACTGAGCCGCGACCACAGGGAGCGGATTTCTCACACATGTACGACCTCCACTTCTTCCGCAGCAATCTCGCCGAAATTCGAGACCGTCTGGCAACCCGTGGCTATACGCTCGACCTCGATGGTTTCCAGGACCTCGACACTCGCCGTCGCCGGTGCCTCACGGAAAGCGAGCAGATCAAGGCCGAACGCAACCAGGCCACCGCTGAAATCGGCAAGTTGCGCCGGGAGGGCAAAGATACTTCCGAGCGCCAGCAACAGGTCCGAGCTATGGCCGATCGCATCGCTGCACTCGACGCCGAAGTTAGCAAGCTTGATACCGAGTTTCGCGATTTTCTTGCTCGCGTTCCGAACCTGCCCTATGCGGATGTGCCCGTTGGAAAAGACGAGTCCGCCAACGTCGAAGTAAGGCGGTGCGGTACTCCGCGCGAGTTCTCGTTTCAACCGAAACCGCACTGGGATCTTGGACCCGAGCTAGGCATTCTCGATCTCGAGCGCGCCGCGAAAGTCACGGGCGCACGTTTCGCCGTCTATGCGGGTCTCGGAGCACGCCTCGAACGGGCGCTCATCAGCTTCATGCTCGACCTGCATACGCGCGAGCACGGCTACCACGAAGTTCTCCCGCCCTTCCTTATTAACTCCGCCAGTCTCTATGGCACCGGGCAGTTACCCAAATTCGCCGAAGACCTTTTCAAATGCGAAGGCCATGACCTCTGGCTCGCGCCAACCGCTGAAGTCCCGGTCACAAATCTCTTTCGGGACGAAACTCTCAACGGCGACGCCCTACCCGTTTCGCTTTGCGCCTACACTCCCTGTTTCCGCAGCGAAGCCGGATCATACGGGCGCGATGTCCGCGGCATCATCCGCCAGCATCAATTCCAAAAGGTTGAGCTCGTGAAATTCACCCGCCCCGAACAGAGCGGGGGCGAACACGAGAAACTGACTCGCAACGCTGAAGCCGTTCTCGAGCGCCTCGGCCTGCCGTACCGAACCGTGGTCCTCTGCACCGGGGACATGGGATTCTCCTCTGCCAAAACCTACGACATCGACGTCTGGCTCCCCGGCCAGAACGCATATAAAGAGATATCGTCCTGTTCGAATTTCGATGCTTTTCAAGCCCGCCGCGCCCAAATCCGCTACAAAACCGGCAAAGGGAAGCCGGAATTTGTCCACACACTCAACGGCAGCGGTCTCGCCGTCGGCCGCACCTGGGTCGCGATCGTCGAGAACTATCAGCAGCCGGACGGGAGCATCCTCGTCCCCGAGGCCCTGCGGCCGTATCTCCAAGCCGAGCGCATCGACGCCTCCGGTGGCCGCTTAATATAAGGTGGCCCGCCGCCGCTTCTTCGTCCCTGAGATCCGGCGCGGCCTCGCCGAGCTCAATGGTTCCGACGCCGAACATCTGGTCCGCGTCCTTCGCGCCGAACCCGGCCAAATCTATGAAATCTCGGACAATCGCGACCTCTATTTGGCCGTGATCGAAACCGCGCGCAAATCGCTGGTTTCCTTCCGAGTCTCGGAGAAGCTGCCCGCACCGCCGCCGCGCGTGCGAATCACCCTGATACCGGCCCTGATGAAGTTCGACCGCTTCGAGTGGCTCATCGAAAAGGCCACGGAACTGGGCGCGACGGCCATTTTGCCATTCGAAGCCAATCGCAGCGAACACGGGCTTGCCCAGGCCGCCCACAAGCGGCTCGCCCGGTGGCGGAAGATCGCCCTCGAAGCCAGCCAGCAATCCAGGCGCGTCCATCTGCCCGAGGTCGAGGGGGAAGTTCGTTTCGCAAAAACGCTGCAAGTCGATGCAAACATTCGATTGCTCCTAGATGAGGACCCCGCCGCGTTCCCCATTCTGAGCCGGTTGCCCACGAATCCCTCAGTCGCCGATCACGTCGCGCTGTTATTAGGACCGGAGGGCGGATGGACGGACGAAGAGCGCGGTCAAGCCCTGTCTGCGGGATGGCTGTCTTGTTCGTTGGCTGATACTGTCCTGCGCGCCGAGACCGCCGCAACTGCGGCACTCGCCATTATTCAGGCTTACTGGGCGAACTCCGGCACGGGTTAACTAAGCCCGCGGAACCACCGCCGCATGGACCGGTTTCTCTCCCACCGCCAACATGGTAAACAGGCTCGCGGCGCTCTTCTCGCGAAAGTGCGCCGGGTCCGTTGCCCGGATCGCACCAACACGAATCACCGCCATATCCCCGGAGCCCTCGTCCAGCACCAGGGCATACTGCTCGTCCGGAGTGATCGTGATGAAACTCGGACGCTGTCCCACCTGGACGACGCCGATCACTTGCCGGGTTCGAACGATCATCACGGATACGTCGGAGCCCGATCCATTCGCGATGAACAGATACGTGTCCGAGCACGCCATCGCCCCCGGATCACGCCCCGCAAGCACCGTCTGTTCCACTTCGAGCGAATACGGGAACACAATCGCAACCCCGTCCATTCCTTCTCCCGATACGAACAATTGCCCGCCATCAGGTTTAAAGCAGAGGTTCTGCGGCGTCATCGCAAGGCCCAACTCGGTCAGGAGCCTCAGATCCGGCACATTCAGAATTGCGAGCGAGCGGTCGCGCAGTTTCGCTGCAATGAGTAATTTGCCATCGTCTCTGAAATTCAGTCTGCCCCCGGCGCTGCCGATCTGAGTGCTCCAGCGCCGAGGCTCTGACAGGCTGAACAGCTCTACCGTCCCGTTATCGCCGCTTACTGCGACGTGATTCGTCTTATAAACATCCAGACCCGCGGGTCGCTCGCGCAACTTCTCGCGTCGCACAACGTTCAAAGACTTCGTCTCTATCACAATCAACTCGCGTGCTTCGGCTGAGACGGCAACCAGGTAATCGCCGTCCGATGTAAGGCGGATTTCGGTGATCTCGTCGGCCACCTTCCGGCTCCCAACGCGATTGAAATTCGCGCCTACCACATGTACGCTGCCGTTCGACGGAGTCAGGACGTAACTGGACCGGTCGCCGGCTCCGGGAATTACTGCGGTCGGTGGCGCATTTAGGGGAACCACACGCACAAGGCGAAACAGCATGAGATCCACAACAGCCAGGCTGTTCTCCCCCGCTGTCGCGATCAGCGCATAACCTGGATAGCCGTGCGCTTTTTTGCGCCCGCACGCTCCGGCTAAGGTGAGCCCGCCAATAGTAAGCCAGTCACGTCTGGTCATTCGTTTGGAAATGTAAGCATGTAAAGTAAATACGTTATAAATGCGGGCTGAAACGTTTTTGCCTATGCTACGCTCTAGTTGGTTCCCTTCATCATAGAAGTCGTTCGTGCATGAACTTTCGGTCCGTCTTTAGCCTTATTTCCTCCGATCTTGCCATCGATCTGGGAACTGCAAATACGCTCGTATTTGCAAAAGGCAAGGGCATTGTTGTCAACGAACCCTCGATCGTTGCCATTAACAAGAACAATGGCGATATCGAAGCGGTTGGACGAGAAGCGAAAGAAATGTTGGGGCGAACGCCGGGCAACATCGTCGCTATCCGGCCCATGAAAGACGGCGTCATCGCCGATTTCAAAGTAACTGAGCGTATGCTCAATTACTTCATCCAAAAGGCGCACGGCCGTAAGATGCTGGTTCATCCCCGTATTGTCATTGGAGTGCCCAGCGAGATCACGCAGGTGGAAAAACGCGCGGTCAGCGAGTCTGCGTACCGGGCAAAAGCAAGCGAAGTGCATCTCGTCGAGCAAGCAATGGTCGCGGCCATCGGAGCGGGCCTGCCGATCACGGAACCGTCGGGCAACATGGTCGTCGATATCGGAGGCGGCACGACGGACGTCGCAGTCATCTCCTTATCCGGTATCGTTTATTCGCGCTCTGTCCGCATTGCAGGCAACGAGATGGACGACGCCATTATGAATTACCTGAAACGCAAGTACAACCTGTTGATCGGCGAGCGCACGGCCGAGCAGATCAAAATCCAGATCGGGTCCGCTTATCCTCTCGAGAAACCTCTCAGGATGGAGATCAAGGGCCGCAATCTTATCGAGGGCGTACCTAAGACAGTCACAATAGAAGACACCGAAATCCGAGAGGCATTGTCCGATTGTGTAGCGACCATCCTCAATTCCATCCGTGTTGCTCTCGAGCGTACGCCCCCGGAGTTGAGCGCCGATATCAGCGACCGCGGCATTGTCCTTACAGGCGGGGGCGCGTTAATCAAAAATCTCGACACGCGCATCAGGGAAGAAACCGGGTTGCCCGTCTCGATCGCCGAAGATCCGCTTGCTTCGGTCGTTCTCGGCACGGGCAAGATGTTGACAGACTTCAAACTTCTCCGCCGGATAGCAATCGAATAGTAGAGATGTTGGCGCTGGCAGCCACATCCTCGTTAGAGTAGAAAAGGAAGTCCATGGAGGCCCTGCTAACCCGGTACCGGAACCTTACTGTTCTGCTTGCCGTTGTAGTTGCCCAGTTGCTGTACCTCGGTTATCAGGTCAAAACGAATCGTGACGACCGCCTGATTCGAGTGTGGGCCGTAACGGCAGTGACGCCGATGGCAGGCGTGGTCGAAGCCGTTCGACGAAATACCATCGGTTTTCTCGAAGATTACTTCATCCTTCTGGACGTTCGCGAGCAGAATCGCAAATTGAAGGCGGACAACGACCGGCTCCGGATGGAGAACGTCTACTTTCGGAACCAGCTCGCAACTGCCGAAAACGCCCGCGCGCTTACGCTTTTTCAGGCACAGACGCCCTCGAGGACAGTCGCAGCACGGGTCATTGGAAACAGCACGGTGGTGACCGCGAAGGCCGTATTCGTAGACCGGGGCTCGACGAGCGGCATTGAAAAAGGCATGGCCGTGGTCACGCCCGAGGGCGTGGTGGGCAAAGTTACGGCCGTTTACCCGTTGGTTTCGCAGGTTCTGCTTATCACAGATCCGACTTTCAAGGTCGGCGTGGAGTCGCAGAAAGCGCACATCCACGGTGTATTGAACTGCGGTGCGGGTAAATGCGCAGTCGAGCAGATCCAGAACGAAGACAAAGTCGATGTCGGCGAATGGTTCTTCACTTCCGGCGAGGATCGGGTGTTTCCGAAAGGCTTCCCCGTCGGAACAGCGATATCGGTTCAGCCCGGCCAGGGGATGAAAGACGTGAAGCTGAACCTGAGTGGGAATCCCGGCAGTGTGGAGCAGGTCCTCGTTGTGTTACAGGGGGTTCATCGACAAATTCCTGCCGCGTCGCCGGTCGAGGTCGCAACCGCGAAGATGCTTCCCGCGCCACCAACTGAAACCGCTTCGCCCGAAACGGAGACCGCAAAGCCGGAAACCGAGGCAGACAAGATTCTCCAGAAATACCAGGCGATTGGAAAACAGGAGAATCACGTCTTCGGAGGGTACGGTTCGAACATACCTGATTTCAACGCGAAACCCGCATCCTCGACAATCGGGGGTACTGCTTCCTTGCCGGCTCAAACTGCGACTCCGGGTGCCGGCAAACCGGCCTCCGCTGCGACACCGAAAGCAGCTGTTCTTCCGGACGTGTTGGGCGCGCGTGCGCCAGCCGCACCGCATCCCGTGGCCCCGGCTCCGCAGCCTCGGGCGAAAACATATACTGGCCCGGTACTACCGCTCGGAGCTCCTCGAGCCGCACGGTCCGGTCCGGCCCAACAATGACGGAAACCACCGACCAGATCTTAAAGCGGCCGGTCCAGGATAGCTGGGTCAACCGCTTCCAGGCCTTTGCACTCCTGGCCCTGACACTGGTCGCGGTTATCGGCAAATTCTATCTGCCGAGGCTTGTCCCAAACACCGAATGGCTTGAGTTGCCTTTGCTGCTTACGGTCTATTTCGGCCTGATGCGCCATAGCCAGATCCAGGCATTGCTGTTCGGAGCGTTCGTGGGGTTAGCGGAGGATTCGCTTTCGCCGGCCACCCTGCCGGTGGGCATGTATGGGATTACAAAGACCTTGGTCGGATACTTCGCCGCTTCCGTGAGCGTGCGCTTTAACACTGAAAACACGGTTGTTCGGGTCGTACTGTGCTTTTTCTTCTATTTCTTCCACTCTTTCTTTTACTGGATTATGCGGCGCGCTTTGCTGGGCCAGATCGTCCCGTTCGATCCACAGGAGACGTTCGTGCATGGCGCACTGAATTCGGCAATCGCCATTCCTTTGTTCCTGATTCTCGATAGAATGAAGGTATCCGGCGGTTCGTAACTCTACGGTTCGGAACTAGTTAGTGCCAATCATCGACAGCGAGCACAGGCGAGAGGAGGAGATTTCCCCCGAACGCCTGCTGCGCGACGACCCTAAAGCGGCTTCCAACAAGATCGCGGTTTTTCAATACCTGACCGTTGCGGTTTTCATCTTCCTGACATCCGGGTTCTGGAAACTTCAGGTTCAGAATCCGGACGTGTACAGCGAGGCTGCGGAGCGAAACCGGATCAAGAGCACGCCCATTCTGGCGGCCCGCGGAAAGATCCTGGACCGGGATGGGCGCGTCATCGTTGACAACAAAGCTTCGTATTCACTGCTGCTGAACCGTGACCAGATCAACTGGGACCACCTGCCGGCGATCGCCGAGGCGATGGGTCTCGACTACGACGATCTCGCGAGCAAAATCCGGCATATGGGATCTCAGCCACAGATCATCATCAAGGATCAATTGACACGCGATGAGATCGCATTCGTCGAGTCACACCGCGACCCCAGCGCTTACCCGGAGATGGACCTGATCAGATCCTGGCGCCGGCAGTATCCGCAGGGCGGGTTCGCCGCGCACGTGGTCGGCTATGTGGGAGAGATCAGCGAGTCCGAGCTCGATTCGCCCGCATTCATGGAGTACCACCAAGGCGACATTATCGGCAAAGACGGGCTGGAGCGCCAATACGACGAAGTGCTGCGCGGTGTCGACGGGCAGGAACGCGTGCTAGTGGACAACATGGGCCGCGAGCGCCAAATGGAGACAACCAAGGACGCCGTTCCCGGCAAAGACTTGCACACAACGCTCGATCTCGATCTGCAGGCGGTTGCGGAACTTGCAATGGAAGGCAAACGCGGTGCGGTGGTCGCACTGAATCCGAGTAACGGGGAAGTGCTGGCGATGGTCAGCCGCCCCACTTTCGACCCGAATAAGTTTACCGGTCGGATCAGCCGTACGGACTGGAATGAGATTGCGAACGATAAGCAGAAGCCGCTGCTGAACCGGGCAATACAAGCGCAGCTTGCGCCGGGCTCGACATTCAAGCCGATTATGGCGCTGGCCGGGCTCGAATCGGGCGTGATCGACGATAAGACAGAGTTTCACTGTTCCGGGGGAGCATCTTTCTACGGCCATTACTTCGCCTGCCATGTGAAAGGCGGACACGGCGCGATTACGCTTCATCGCGCCATTGCGCAGTCCTGCGACGTGTACTTCTATAACGTCGGAAACAGACTCGGGATCGATCGCATTGCGCACTATGCGGATCTGGCCGGCGTTGGCCGAAAGACCGGCATCGACCTGCCGAACGAGACGCAGGGTACGATGCCTTCGACAAAATGGAAAATGCGTTTAGCGCGGCAGAAGTGGTATGCCGGAGAGACCATCTCGGTGGCTATCGGTCAAGGCGCGGTCACCGTATCCCCGCTTCAAATCGTTTCCGCTCTGGGAGGTTTAGGGGCAGGGGGAGTTTGGTACAAGCCGCACCTGGTTAAAACGGATGCTCCGGTGCTGTTGCGGAAGGGCAACTTCGATTCGGAGAAACTGCAGCAGGTGATTTCCGGAATGTATGCAGTGGTCAACGAAGGCGGAACGGGACGGGCTGCGCAACTTCCCACGATTAAAGTGTGTGGGAAAACGGGTACCGCCCAGGTCGCCTCGAGTGATCGCACGAAAGGCGCCAAAATGGGCAGCGCCATGGCAAACAACGTCTGGTTCGTAGGTTTCGCCCCGATGGAATCGCCGGAAATTGCCGTGGCTGCGCTGTTTGAAAACGGAGTCGAAAGCTACAATGCCGTCCCAATTGTCCGCGACGTATTGAAGGCCTATTTCGACAAGAAAGCGCGGGAATCGCAGCGGCGCTTGACCCAAGTCCGCTCACTCAACCCCGCCGCTGCCATGATGCTGTTCAGCAAGCCCGCTCTG
>JAFAQG010000235.1 GCA_019246575.1 Acidobacteriaceae bacterium | reverse complement strand
CACGATCTCCCCAACGTTGGTGAACGAAGCCCGTTTCGGCTATACGCGGCTGAGTAATTCGTTAGGCACGTATTCGGCGTATAACATCGACACAGTTTCGGCATTGGGTATACCGAATCTCCAACCCGGAGCTGCTGTTTCGTGGGGCGTACCTTTCGTTTCATTTGCGGGCGACGGCTTCGCCTCCATCGGCGACACGCAGGACGGTCCCTATGCGATCGACGACAACACACTCCAGCTCGTCGACAACGTCTCGTGGATTCACGGCAAACACGCGCTTCGCTTCGGTTTCGAATACAGCCGTCAGAATTTCAATCAGATCGGGAACCAGTTTTCGCGCGGCCAGTTCGCATTCCAGCAGAACGCGACTCAGAGTTCGGGCAGTAAACCAACGGGAGGCGATTCCTTTGCCGAGTTCCTGCTCGGCGATATCTACCAGTCGACGGTGGCAGTGGCTCTGGCCAATGCCAAATTTCAGCGGAATGCCGAAGCGGCTTTCGTCGACGACACGTGGAAGGTCACGCCACGGCTGACACTCAGTCTGGGGTTGCGCTATGAACTGACACCGCCGTGGACCGACACGCTCAACAACCTATTCACGACGGCGGTGCCGCATATTGACCCGGTTGCGCACGCGCCGGTCTCCGAGACTCCGTACCTGCTGCGCCAAGGCAATTGCAGCGACCCGTATGCCGGACCACCTCCGATCAACATCCGGTGGACGACTGTCAGTGCAAAATGCAGTAACGGAGCGCTCCCGTATCAATTGATGAGAACGTCTTATCACGATTTTGCCCCGCGCGTGGGCATCGCGTTTTCGCCAAATGCAAAGACCGTAGTCCGCCTTGGCTGGGGTGTGTTTTATAACCAGGAAATCGGGAACGCGTACTTCGATCTGGCGCGCAACATCGCCGGGCGTGTCACTCTTACATCGAATGCTGGCATCCCCAGTCTGTTCTATAGCAACGCCATCCCGGGCGGCAGCGGCACAGTAGCGAACGTGCCGTCTCCATACTCGTATGCCATGTCTGTGGACCACCACACGAGTTATGCGATGCAGTACCTGTTCAACATCCAGCGGCAGCTGACTCCGAATTTTGCCCTGGAGACGGGTTATCTGGGCGGGTTAAGCCGCCACCTGCAGGGATTCCAGGATGTGAACCAGGGGATTCCCGGGGTCGGGGATGTTAGTGCGCGACTGCCGTTTCCGGGCTTCAGCAACATCCAGTTAGTGCAGGACGGAGGCAACGCCAATTACAATTCTCTGAGTGTCAAAGCGACGCGGCGGTTCAGCCAGGGTTTCAGTGTGATCGGTTCCTATACCTGGGCGAAATCCATCGACACAACGAGCGGAATCCGCAATCAGGGGTCTGACACGCTCTATCCGCAGAACAGCTACTGCCTTGCCTGTGAGCGCGGACTCTCTGCCTTCGACACGCGCCACCGGATCGTGACCTCTGTAATTTATGATTTGCCGCTTGGTAATGGCAGGCTGCTGAACATCACCAACCCGGTCGTGAACACCGTCATCGGCGGCTGGCAAACGGGCGGTACTCTGACTCTACAAAGCGGAATGCCCGGGAATTTGAGCATTGGCGGGCTCGATAACGCAGGCACAGCAGCAGGCGGCTACGATCGTCCGAACGCAACCGGTGTTAACCCGTATCTGGATCACCCGACCCCGTCCAGATATTGGAACCTGGCTGCCTTCGTCGAAGCTCCTCCGGGACAGTTTGGTAATGCGGGACGCAACTCGATCGAGGGGCCGGGGATTATCGGATTCGATGCCGAAATACACAAACAATTCCGCATGCCGTACAAGGAGAGTCATACGCTGCAGTTCCGGTTTGAGGCTTTCAACGCTCTCAACCACCCCAGCTGGGCCATGCCAAATCTGAACATCCTGGCGAAGGGTAACGCCTTCGGAGTGGTTTCGGGGACGGCCACCGCCATGCGCCAGATCCAATTGGGACTGAAATATTTGTTCTGATCTCGCCGCTTCTCGCTCACCTGTGTCCGCCGCGCTCGATATCGCCGACATCCGCCATTTCCCGGTGTGTGAGCCTGGCTCACGCAACCGGTACTCGCTGCTCCGGATAACCACCCGATCCGGATTGACCGGATGGGGTGAATGCGCATTCGATGCTAGCGCGGACATCAAGACGGTGCAGTCCGACTGGGTGGGCAGACCGGCGAATGCATACGCAAGGATTGCGCCTTCGACGCCGTTTCGGGCCGCGCTTGACATTGCCTTTCTTGACATACTCGGCAAAGCCGCGAACGCGCCGGTTTACCGCATTGTCGGAGGGCCCACGCGCAACAAGGTTCGCGCGTACAGCTCGCCGCATTCCGCGGAGTTTCCGGTTGCAGTCATCGACGTCCCCGCACCGGCATCGCGGAATCAGGGCAAGGCCTATCAGAATCGAATTTTGGAACTGGTGAGCGCGGTACCCGCGGATCGGGATTTTGTCCTCGCCGGCAATGGCCTACTGACCCCGGGAGACGCGGCGTCCGTGGCAAGAACAGTGGAATCAAAGCATCCGTTGTGGTTCGATGAACCCTGTGCTCACTCGAATATCGAAGCCGTCCGGAAAATTTCGGGAGAGACTGTCGTCCCTTTGGGCTTCGGCGCTGGAATCAATGATCCCGGCGCGTTTCAGGCGCTGTTACGAGAGGGGATGATCGATGTTGTCCGACCCGATATCGGCATCTTCGGAATCACTGGCGCGAGGCGTATCGCCGCGCTCGCCGAGACGTATTACGTAGCGGTTGCGCCACGACACAACGGCGGGCCCGTGGGCACTGCTGCCGCCATCCAGCTCGCGGCGAGCATTCCCAACTTCTTCATCCAGCACGTGCCGCTTCCAGCGGATGAGCGGGATCGCGCCATGCGCCGGGAGATCGTATCTCCGGCAGTTGAGACGGGTAAGGACGGCTTCCTCCAACTCACGAAGTCGCCGGGTCTCGGCATCACGGTGAATGAAGCTGCCCTGGAGAAATATCATGCATCGTAGGGATTTTCTCGCCCTCGGATCGTCTGGCTTCGCCCTCGCCGCAACTCCGAAACGTCCGAGCCGGGGCTTCGACTGGTGTGACTGTTCGTTGCTGCCACAATCCGGTCCCACGGGCCTTGAGGCCTTCTCGGATTTACATTCGGGTCTGAAAATCACCGGTTTAAAAGTGTTCGGTGTTTCTCTGACGCCGAACTCCGATCGCCCTTATGTGTTCGTGAAAGTCGAAACCAACCAGGGGCTTATCGGTTGGGGCGAGGGAACGCTCGAAGGTAAAGCAGGCGCGGTAATGGCCTGCATCAACGATTTCCGCGATTTCCT
>JAFAQG010000229.1 GCA_019246575.1 Acidobacteriaceae bacterium | reverse complement strand
ACCGAAGCTCGCCGTACTACGGCGGCGGTGAAAAGGCAGCGAGATTTTATGCGCGGGCATGGTTGATGGCTCACATGCTTGCGGTCAGCCCATGCTATTCGCCGCGATTTCCCGAGTTTCTGGCAGCTCTCTCGGCCGGCAAATCATCGCAGGAGGCATTCCGCAACATCTACGGCAAGGAAGTGAACCAGATCGAGGAGGATCTGGAAGCGTATTCCGCAAAACGGGACCTACCCACCGCTGAATCCGAAGCCGAGCCTGTTCACTTCGAAGCACCGCCGTTTTCCACAGCGTCGCGATTCGAGGTCGAGCTCACACTGGCCCAGTTACTGGCCTTGAACCCCGATAGGCAAGTAGACGCCAGGCGAGCCCTCAATGCATTAGCGCAGGAATACCCGCGTCAAGCTGCTGTCGAGGAAGCGCTCGCTCGTATGGACTTGCAACACAATCAAATTGCAGACGCTCATCCGCATCTCGCAGCCGCCATTGAGAGCGGGTCCAATGATCCGGAGCTGATCTACTGGTATGCTCGCGCGAAAAGCGATGCCGGAGCTTCGCCCGAGGAAGTTGTCCGGCTGCTCCAACGGGTTCTAATCATCGCGCCTGATCACTACTACGCCCGGATACTGCTGGGCTGCGAAGCGGCCAAGCTGCAGGACTACAATCTGGCGCTTTCTACTCTGCGAGAAATAAAGACGGTCGATCCGAAGGACTCGTTCGTGTTTCTCGCCACCCTCGCTTATTGCGACATCCGCACCGGAGACTTGGAAGCGGGAGAAACCTACGCGTCGAAGGCCCGGCTACAAGCTCATACTGCCAGCGAGCAAAGTCAGGCAGACAATCTGCTTGCGTATATCCGCCGGGAACACAAGCAAGTAGCTCGGGCCGAGGCGCTTTCAGGTCTGCGATAGCTTCTTTCGTGTAAACGGGCGGGCAAACGCGGCTACGGGGTTATGGCCGCGAACCTCTGCCGCCTTTCGGTATGCCTCCATTGCTTTGTCTTTTTGACCGAGTTTCTCGTCAGTCATTCCGATGAGGCACTGTATGAACGCGTCGTTCTGGTTTGCTTTCTGTAGCTCGTCGAACGCTGTCTTGTAGTCGCCGGTGTAAAAGGCGACATATCCAGTCAGATAGGGCAGGAAGTTCGCCTGCTGCTGATAGAGTTGCGTGTCCTTCTCCTTCATGTCGTCCAGGATTGCCTTGGCGGCTTTAACGTGCTTCTCGGCTTCTGCTTTATTGCCTCGGCGTGCAGCGATCCGCGCCTGCGCATGCTCCCACCGGTAATCCCAAAGATCCTTGCGAGCCGCCGAGATGCCCGGCTCTTTCAGGCCCAGATCGTGCCCTTTCTTATACAGCTCATAGGCAGTGTTCAGGTCGCCATTGTCCAGGCACACACGCGCGGCCTCGTCGGCCAATTCGCCCTCCTGAAAGAAAGCGGCGGCAGGCGTGTCCTTCTCCTGCGTCTTCCAATAATCCATGTCCATGTCTTCGTATTGCGCGGTCTTTTTGCAATCGCCTTCGAAAGCCCATGACATCGCCATTGCGCGCTCAGCATTTGCCTTCGCCAGGGCGCTCGGCGCTGTGTCGATCGCCTTTTTGAAAAGTCGCGCGCGCCTCCGCGCCCTTCCCTTCGAGATCCAGTTGCGAACCCTCCCGGATCAGCTCGCTGCCGGGTCCTCGCCCCGGCGGACCTTGCGCCGGGAGTGTTAGTCCACATAAAGCAAACACAGCCACAATCGACCGAACTGTCATGGGAGTGATTATTTCAAACACGAAGGAACCGTGGGCCGGTGTCTTGTGATATGACGTAAAACACGTCTGATGCTCCAGAGAGGGTTGTTTCGTATGCGACATGTCCTCGTGTTCTTCTTATGTTTTTCCCTGGCATTCCTAATCCCAAGAACGGCCAAGCCTCAACTCACGACCGCTGACGTCCTCGGAACCGTGACGGATCCGAGCGGGGGCGTTCTGCCGAATGCTCAGGTTGTCCTCACGAATAACGATACGCACGAAGTACGAACTACAACCTCAAACGCATCCGGCGAATATACATTTACGCTGCTGCAGAGCGGTCATTACGGACTGACCGCGACGTCATCCGGGTTCAGGAAATTCGTCATCGAAGACTTCACGCTGAATGCGGGCGACCGCCTCCGCCAGGATGTCCAGATGGAACTGGGCCGCAACACAGAAACTGTCGAAGTGACGGCCGCTCCGCCCAGCTTAGACACCGACTCTTCGGTGAACAGTACCGAGATCACGACCAAGCAGGTGCAGGAGCTTCCTCTGAACGGCCGCAATTTCGTGCAGCTCGCGCAACTTGCCGCGGGCGCCAATGAAGCGGCCCCGGGGGCCATCGCCAACGGAAGTCGACCCGATGACCGGCGTCAAACGTCGGCCGTTTCCGCGAACGCCCAATCGGACACGTTAAACAACGAGCTCGTGGACGGGTTAGACAACAATGAAGCCACTGTCGGAACGATAGGCGTGCGTCCTTCGATCGAAGCGATCTCAGAGTTTCGCGTTGAAACCAGCCTTTATCCTGCCGAATCCGGCAAGACGCCGGGCGCGGTCGTGAACCTCATCACGAAATCGGGCACGAACGCGCTTCACGGTTCGGTATACGAGTTCCTGCGCAATGACCTGTTCGACGCGCGCGATTTCTTCGCTACTGTTGGACCGAAGCCCGAATATCGCCAGAACCAGTTCGGGGCGAGCATCGGCGGACCCATACGCCGAAATAAGACATTCTTCTTTGCCGACTATGAGGGACTCAGAATCATTCAGGGCACCACGAGCGTGAGCACGGTGCCGACTCTGTTTGAAGAACAGAATCCCGGCAATCTCTCCGACATCAAAGGGCCCGTCATCCCCGCAACTCAGCTCAACCCGATCGCGTTGAAATATTTCGCGCTCTATCCTGCGCCCAATCTGCCCGGAACAGCGAACAATTTCACTCACAGCC
>JAFAQG010000226.1 GCA_019246575.1 Acidobacteriaceae bacterium | reverse complement strand
GGATCAGTATCAGTTGCCATACAGTAACCCTCCGGCACATTGGTACCGAGTTGTGAGGGGCGGCAGTGTGATCTCGCAGTAAATCGTCAGAAAACGAAGCGCCTCAGCACCAGCATTCGTCAAGGGGCTGGAGAAGATTAGGCCCAGCTTCCCGTACTGCTGCCCTACCAGCCCATGGTATCCGTCCTCCGGATCCCAAATGGAGTCTTATTGGTATCCGATCCAGGGGTGGTGGTTATGTTGATGTCGAGATAGGTTCCGGTTGCCGCGTCGTAAGTAAAGTAACCGCTGGCGGTGCCGCCGTCGTTGAAGATTACGTTGTTAAGCACCCATTTGCGGCCTCGTGTGGTCAGGTTAATGGTCAAGTCAGTAGAAACCTCAGGCGTTGCACCCTGGGCTGCCACTGCGATGACACTCACGTTAACCGGTTGTGGAAGCATACCTGTCGTGACGGTAAATTGTCCAGTGCTCTGGCCAGCGGGAATGGTTACGCTGCTGGTCGAAATCGAAGCAAACTTAGTGTAACCACCGAGTCTGACAAGTACCTGAACACTATTCGGGGCCGGTCCGTTGAGAGTAACCGTTGCGGTAGTTGTCTGGCCGGCAGAAACAGTCGCAGGGTTCAGCGTTAAAGAAATCACTCTGGGAACCTCGAGAGTTAGCGTCGCCGATGCGCTCGTGCCGTTGTAAGCGGCATTTACTTTCAGTTGCTCCGTCGTGTATATCTCCGAAGTGTTGACTGGGAACGTCGCACTTGTAGCGCCGGCAGGGACAACGACCGAGTTCGGCAGGGAATAGAAAAATGAATGGCCGCTGCTCGTACTCGCAGTCAGAGTGACGGCCGCACCGCCGCTCGGGGCAGGGGAAGCTAGTGTGACGCTGCCGGTCGCCTGCTGGCCCCACACTATTGATGATGGATTGAAATAGATCGAAAATCCCGCAACGTTCGGTGCGAAGTAGCCGAACGTGTCCAGAATCAGATGTGTTCCATCGGTGGCGTATGCACTAACCGACTGGGACGTTCCCGCTGGAAGTAGTGCCATGTTCGAGGTGACCTGCCCATCGGGAGAGTTGAGCGTTGATGCCAACGGCTGCGCTTGTCCCTGAGGCCACAGCGTCAGATATCCGAGCGGGCTTTGCGGTACGACAGTCGCGTTCAATACATAACCGAGCGCAGAAGGCGGAACGCCGCAGTTCCCGGCAATTTTCGCGGTGAGCAGCGCCGTAACAGGCATGCCAGAGCCATTCCGCGTATCGACGAGGCGGCAGGGCGTGAGATTGTACAGCGACAGGCCGCCGGCCGAGGGTGGCGCAAAATACCCGTTGACATCGATGACGAGATCGCAATCATTCGATGCAAACGCCGAAATGGCGCCGTTTTCTCCCGCAGGAACGATGGCGGCGTTTGCCGTAACTACACCCGTGGGAGCATTCAGCGTTGAGACGAGCGGCCTGTCCTCACCAGCAGGGGACACGGTGAGATACCCCAGTCCTCCTCTGGGCACTGCTGTGAAATTCATGGAGTATGCTCGTGCCTCCGGCGGCAAGTTACAGGCGCTCGACAAGACAGCAAAATCGCGAGAGCTACTGCCGGTCAGATGGGGGCCTCCGAGCGGACCCATTGCATCGCGTGTATCTGCCACTCTGCATGGTGTCACCGGATAGAACGCCAGAGCCGACGGATTTGTGTCGGAAACGAAGTATCCATTTACGTCTAGAACTACGTGCGTGCCGTTCGTCGCGAAAACGGAGATCGCGCCGTTATCGCCCGCCGGTACGATTGCGGCATTTGCTCTCACACGGCCGTCGGGTGAGTTGAGCGTAGACACGGTTGGTTGGGGCTCTCCGGTTGGCCACAGCGTGAGATAGCCCAATCCTGTCATCGGCACGACAGTCACGTTGAGCGAATACGCCTGTGCGTCTGGCGCGACGCTGCACGCAGTCGCCCGTAACGCGAAACTTCGTGACGTATTACCGGCGATATATGGGCCGCCGAACGGGCCATCGGGATTTCGCGTGTCGGCAATACGGCAAGGCGTAATGGGAACGAACCGAAGGCCTGTTTGGGCGGATGCCGGCGCCGACGTGGCGCTCGCCAGCATTACCATGGCGGCGGCTATTGATATTGACATCATTCTTGAATTCATGAGTACCTCCCAGCCTGGCCTTCAGGCCAAGCTCGATACCACACACGCGCGGTGGGGTGGGAAGTGGGCTCAATTTTGTGCGGACAGGTTAGTAAACCGGGAGAGGCATTCGTTTCGGAGCGTAAGCCGTGATTCGTCAGCTATGACGGCTGGTGGAATGGATCAGCACTGGGATTAAGGCAATGCGGCGTTCCCGCGCTTCGCTCATCACAGTATCTAATAGCTGTCTGCCTGTGCGACTTTCGCCGTGCTCCAACATCAACTTGCCGAGCATCGCCTCGGCCTGCAATTTCTGACGATCATACGAGTGCTTTCGAGCGAGTGCCACCGCAGCTTGCAATCTGGAGCGCGCCTGAGACCAATGATGCTGGGTAGCCAATGCTTGCACCACAGCCATTTCAGCGTCTAACTTCGGACCAATCCCCTGGTGCCGTTTCTCCAGAGCCTCTAGTTTTTGAATCCAGGTACTCATTTCGTCCTGTTTGTTCTTTGCAACCAGAGTGGTAAGAATAACGGCGCTCGCGAAGTACTCAAAATCCGAATTCTTCTTTTCAACAAACAGCGATACTGCCGTCTTGATCGGCTTCTCGTCCGGAACATCGCCGCTAAGGAGCAACACATATGCGAGAAGAGCCTGGCAGCCGCCTGCCATGACGTCGTCGTGACGTCCTTTCCAAATATCTATGGCTCTTTCCGCCGCCTTGCGAGCTTGCGCAAGCTTGTTCTCGAACGCTAACACTTGCGCCAGGTCCATCAGTGCCTCACCGGCCTCCTGCATTTGACCTACGGCCTGCGACATTTCGAGTGCCTGGTTATCGAGCTTCTCAGCCTGGGTCAGGTTCCCCGCATCGA
>JAFAQG010000225.1 GCA_019246575.1 Acidobacteriaceae bacterium | reverse complement strand
GCCGAAGCTGCGCGGGATCGCGTCTTCGAACCGTCGTGTGATTGCTCACTACACCGATCACGAGGACGCGCTGACGTTCGCCGGCTCGAACTGGGCGCAGGAACTGTCCGGTTTGGGAACGAGCTGTCCCGATCACTTTCTGCGCACGCGAATCTGCCCTATGTTCATCGACTGGAAGCCCGGCGAACAAGGACTGGAGGCGCTCAAATCGCTACTCGAGGAGAAAGCGGTCCAGTACCGGGGCGAGTACACGAAGTATTACGAAGCTCATAAAGAGCAAGCGTCGCCGAAACTCCGCGACTCCAATCCGTCGGTGGTCATCATTCCCGGTGTTGGCATTTTCGGTTTCGGCAAGAACAAAAAAGAAGCGCGCATCACCACGGAGTTCTTTATCAACGCGATTCATGTGATGGCGGGCGCGAACGCGTTAGATAGCGGCGAGGAAGTGAAGCATCCGTTGCCGCACGCGCGCGATCCGAAACGCTCGCAGGAGTTTGTCAGCTACAGGAATTACGTCGCACTGCCACGGCGCGAGGCGTTTCGCATCGAGTATTGGGCTCTGGAAGAGGCCAAACTGCAGCGTATGCCTGCCGAGGCGGAGTTCAGCCGCAAGATTTTTTTGATTATTGGCGGTGGCAGCGGCATCGGCCGCGAAGTTGCTCTCCTGCTTGCTCGCAAAGGCGCGCACATGGTGATTGCGGATCTAAATGGCGATGCCGCGAAGGAAGTGGCAGACGAAGTAGCGGGTCTCGCTTCGCGCGAGGTCGTTTCGCATACTCGCCTGAACCTCGGCTCGCCCGAGAGCATCGCTGCGGCTGCCAAACACACGATTCTGCAGTTTGGCGGCATCGACGGCATCGTCAATACTGCGGCAATTTATCCGGTTCCGGAAAGCGGCGCAGAGCTCACCGATTCGCAGTGGAACACCACGTTCCTTATCAACGTGACGGGCAATTATTTCTTGGCGCGCGAGATCGGCTGGGCATTTCGCGATCAGAACCTGCCGGCGTCGATGGTGTTGACAAGTTCTGCCAATGCCGTGGTACCCAAGTCCGGAAGCGAAGCGTACGATACGAGCAAGAGCGCAGTCAACCATCTCGTGCGTGAGCTTGCCATTAAGCTTGCACCGTTAGTGCGTGTGAACGGAATCGCGCCTGCGACAGTTGTCGCGGGGTCGACCATGTTCCCGCGCGACCGCGTTATGCAATCGCTCAAGAAATACAAGGTCGATTTCTCGGATTCGGAATCGACGGAAGAATTGCGTTCAAAACTCGCCAACTTCTACGCGCAGCGCACGCTGACGAAACGACCGATTCTGCCGCAAGACAACGCGAACGCGATCGCCTGGCTCGCCGGCGACGAGAGCGCCAAAACAACGGGTCACGTCATCCCGGTCGATGGAGGCTTGCCGGAAGCGTTCTTGCGTTAACCGCCGGAGCATGCATCGCGTCTGCTTCGTCTTACAAGTCCGGCCGGAACGGCTGGAGGAGTACAAACAGCGGCACCGCGCCGTGTGGCCGGAGATGAAAGAAGCTCTTCGCGAAACCGGGTGGCATAACTACTCGCTGTTTTTGCGGCCGGACGGGCTGTTGATCGGATACCTGGAAACGAGCGATTTCGATGGGGCGCGGCGGGCTATGGCCGAGCGTGAGGTGAATGAGCGCTGGCAACGCGAGATGGCGCCCTTCTTCATTAGTCCCCGTGGGGTTGCGCCAGATGCGGCGATGGTTCCGCTCGAGGAAGTGTTTCACCTGGATTCCGAATCGAACGATAACAACCTATGACTGCCAATCCCGCATTAGGGCGAAACAAGGAGAAAAATGTCACTTATTGCCGGCATCGGATGGCACATGGTGGGTGCGGCTTCAGCAGCGTCATTCTATGCACCTATCGAAAAGGTAAAGCAATGGTCATGGGAAACCACATGGGCCGTGGCAGGAATTTTCTCCTGGATATTGCTACCGATAGGAGTCAGTTTCGTTCTTCTGCCGCACTTTGGTGCTTTTTATGGTTCCATTTCGACCGCGGTGTTATTAAAGGTCGCCCTTTTCGGGGCGATGTGGGGCGTAGGCAATGTGAATTATGGGTTG
>JAFAQG010000213.1 GCA_019246575.1 Acidobacteriaceae bacterium | reverse complement strand
CGACACCAAGTTCCTCCTCGAGGAGCAGGCCGACAAGTTTGCCTTCGGCGAAGAGAACGAACGCGTGATCGCACAGGGCGGACGTCCGGCTACCGGCCGGCCGTTGCTGCTGGGCATCACCAAGGCGTCGCTCTCAACCGACTCGTTCATCTCGGCGGCGAGCTTCCAGGAGACAACGCGTGTGCTCACCGAAGCCGCTATCAACGGTAAGGTCGATTATCTGCGCGGCCTGAAGGAAAACGTCATTATGGGCCGGCTCATTCCTGCCGGCACAGGCATGGAATACTATCGGCGCGTAAAGATCGCCGGCGAGGATGTCGTTGAAGAGGAGCCGCTGCCGGAGCAGGAGATCTCTCTTGCCGACGGGTTGGGCGAATACGGCGAAGAGACGCCGGGCGTTTACACCGGTGGCCTCTCTGAAGACTTGGGCGAGGACGCGTTAAGCACGGAAGAGATCTAGCTGGTTTGGCGTCTGCTCGAACGAGCCCTCACGTGACATAGGGCTCGTTCCGACCAGCGCCATAGCGAAAGTGAAGGTCGGCCGTCAGCGACCTTCCATTCGAGAGCAACTCGTCTTGAGGTGCGCTAAGAGTTGCTCGTTGAACAATGGACAGCAAATCGCGCCGCGAGCAGGAGTTACGCCAGCTCGCCGGTGACGGTGTGCCGTTGCGCACTTTTGGGAAGACGGGCCATTGGGCAATAGGCCCGCTGCACATTTATACCGCCGCGGGTCGCTGGCTCAACGAGCAAACCGGCAGGCGCGGCCGCTTGAAACGGCAAAATCTTCGGAGCCTCATCGAACGCGAATACCCGGATGCCTTGTCCCGCACGATCTCGGCCGTGGGTATGCATCGCAACAGCGAAGTCGCGTAACTCTCGTGCGGAGGCGCGCCGCGCTTTGCTTTACATGGCCGCATCTGCATAGGCCTGAGTTCTCGAAAAAGCCGGCTCATTTCGGCGTATTTGTGCCACTTCTCCCGGTACGCCTCTTTCAACCGGATTTGCTTTGCCACAAATTGCAGTATGATTTTAGGCGGAGCGGCTATGTAGCCCCACCCCCGGCTGGATGAGGAATCGAGCCGGCTAGGGGCAATGGCAATGCCTCCATGAGTGAACGTACATGGGAGGTGTCAGATGCCCGTTGATCGACTCGAAGTTCGCGTTTCCATCACCAAACTTCTCCTTGCGCTTGTCATCGTAATTGTGCCTTTGAGCGTCATTGGTCTCGTGCTCACCGGCCGCAGTGACCGAGCTCTCGACAGGTCCATGGGAAGCAATTTCCAGGCTATTGCGGCCACCTACAGCAACAACGTTTCGCAGTTCGTTACCGATAGAGTTGCGGAGGTTACTGCCATCGCATCGGATCCGACCGTCATAGCAGCGGTTTCCTCCGGCCGCCGCACGCCCGCAAAATCGCCGTCCGGTACTGCTGCAACGGCAACTGGGTCAGCGGCGAAAGCCGGCGCGAGAACCACCGGCGCATCGACCGGCTCTTCGAGTGCCGATGAACTGCTTCGCCGTCAAAAAGCCTCCGATGCACGCTTGCTTGGGCTGGTTCTGACCGACGAAAACGGCGATGTTGTCGCCGCCAGCGGACAGCCGCCCAGGACCTCCTACTCGCAAGACGAGAACTGGCAAGCAGCGTTCAACAACGGCAATGGCGCAGTCAGAATCAGCGAGATCGTCAACGACGAGTTCACAAAATCGGATTACGTGACCGTCGGAGTACCGGTCGTCGATACTGCCGCGGGGCGCACTATGGGCGTGCTCAGCGCGGCTGTGAGCCTGAGCGAGATCCTTGCGCCCTTCCAGCAAGCCCAAATCGGCAGCGGCGCGAAAGCCATCCTCGTCAACGATGATGGAACTGTAATCAGCGGACCCAACACCGACGTCTTCGCTCGCGTCAAGTCCACCGAGTTCGACGCTATCCGGGATGCCCTCGGGCCGGTACAGGGGCGGCAGTCCGGTTTTCAAATGGCCGATGTGCGCGGCGGACCTTATCTGATTGCTTTCTCGGGAACGGGCCTGAAGCAGCATTATCCAAACCTCGGGTGGACTGTGCTCGTCAGCGCGGAAGAACACTTGGCGGCAGCGCCGGTCCGAAGCCTCGAGCATTTCGCGCTCATCATGGTCATCCTGGCGCTCTTCATGCTGACGTTGCTTTGCGTCTATTACTACCTGCACCGGACGCAACGCTTCGCAGGTATCGAAGCAGCGGTCCCCGCATCATCCAACGACCGTGCGGCAGCAGCTTCGATGTAATCGAACGCGAATCGATAAGCCAACAAGCCACCACGCGGAGCTGACAACCGGGCAAACCACGGAAGAATGAAGGGTGTCTTGTGCTCGGGGAATCTTGTCTACGATATCGTCGTCAGACCCGTTGACCAACTGCATTGGGGAAGCACGACGTTTGTCGACTGCATCGAGTTTCACGTTGGCGGTAACGGGGCGAACACTAGTCGCGCCCTCGGCATTCTCGGGGTTCCTACCCGGCTACTCGGGGCCGTTGGCAACGACGAGAACGCAACATTCCTTCTCGAACGCCTCGCCGCGGCCGGCGTGAACACCAGTCGCGTTGAGCGGCTGTCTTGCCGGACTGCAGCAACCGTCGCCGTTGTCAGCCGCAATGGAGAACGCAAATTCTTCCATCAATTAGGCGCTAGCAACGAGGCGCTTCAGACCGGAATCGATTTTACGCCGGAGCTGTGCTCGGGAATCGCGCACTATCACATGGCGAGCCTCTTCGTGTTGCCCGCTTTCCGTAGCCGTGGCCGCGAGACGCTGGCGCGCGCGCGCGCCCTCGGGCTCACCACGTCCTTCGATTCAAACTGGGACCCGCAAGGCGCCTGGATGCGCGATCTCGAGCCGTGCCTCCCCTACATAGACTTTCTCTTCATGAACGAGCCGGAAACAGAGATGATGACCGGCTCGACGGATGCGGCCATTGCTGCGCGCGTTGTGCTTGAAAAGCGAGTTCGTACCGTCGTCCTGAAGCTCGGCGCATCAGGTTGCGCCATCTACACCGCGGACCGGGAATGGAGATGTCCCGCCTTTGAGGTCGAGGTCAAAGACACCACGGGAGCAGGCGATTCGTTTGCCGCTGGATTCATAACAGCACTGTTGAATGACGCTTCGCTGCCCGATGCCGGTCAGTTCGCCAATGCAGTCGCCGGTCTCAGCGTCCAGCGTGTCGGAGCCGTTAACGGCGTTCTGCCGCAATCTGAAACTGAGGCTTGGATGCGAACTGCGCGGCTGCGCACGTGATCGATAATGACGCATCCGGGAACCAGCAAAGAACCGATTGCAGAATCGAAAATTCGGAAACACTGAAGGAGATGCCGGTGGCTGTCTGGTCCAAAGACGAACTGAGCAGGATTGCTGAAACCGACGACCTGCACATCTCGCCATTCCGTGACGACGGAGTAACATACGGAACCCCGACCTGGATTTGGTCCGTAGTGGTTGGGGATGCTCTTTATGTGCGCGCGTACCACGGACAGAACTCTCGCTGGTATCGGGCGGCGCTAAGACAAAGAGCGGGGCGGATCACCGCGGCGGGCATGACAAAGGAAGTTACCTTTGAGCCGGTCGATGGGCCCATTAACCATCAGATCGACGAGGCCTACCGGGAGAAATACAACAATAGCCCCTATCTTCCACCCATGATCAATGCGCGCGCCCGCGCCGCAACTATCCGGATTGCACCGCGCGGGTCGGCATATAACAATGTGACTTGAATATGCAAACTGCATGCCCGGTGCGGGCTGTGTAATGGCCACGCGCTGGCCGTGGACGGCGGAATGACAGTCTTGTGATCGCGGCCTGAGTTCTTCGGAGCACAAACATGGAAATCAAACGAGCTGGCTCGCAACCATCCGCAAAAGGACCCTCGGAATGGTTCACCGGGAGCGTACGCATCGATCCGCTTTTCCAGGCGCCTGATCCGGCGCTCCTGCAAGCCGCGAGTGTCACTTTCGAGCCAGGTGCACGGACTGCGTGGCACACCCATCCACTAGGGCAAACTCTCATCGTGACAGCGGGCTGTGGCTGGGCGCAGCGCGAACGCGGCTCAGTCGAGGAGATTCGTCCCGGAGATGTGGTCTGGTTCGCGCCCGGTGAAAAGCACTGGCACCGAGCAACGCCAACCACCGCCATGACCCATATCGCCATCCAGGAGAAGAAAGACGGCAAGGTCGTCGATTGCATGGAACATGTCAGCGATGAGCAATACCGGAACTAATTGTAATCGCGTCATCCAACACGGCGGGCTATCCCATGCTAATTGACGGTGAAACCAGCGCCGGTCAGCGAATGCAGCTTTGGTTGGCAGTGAAGAAGGTGTTGTCGCTCCACACGTTTCCCGAGCAGTCTGCGGTGTGGTCGAACAGGTCGTAATCTGCGTTCACAAAGCCGTAAGTTCCGTTCGTCAACGACGTATTGTTCGAAACCTCAACGTTTGGTCCATAAACGTCAATCCCGTTGTAGCGATTCCCGATTGTGACGTTGTTATGGACACTCGCGCCGCTGCCGATTATCAGACCGACATCATTTCCGTTTATAATATTGTGACTCACCGTGTTGTCAGTGCCACTCCCGATTATCTGCATGCCGATTCCGTTGCCGCTGGCATCGTTTCGCGAAATGTCGCTGGAGTGAACGCTGGAGAGGAATATCCCGTTTTGCTGGTTCCGCCCGACGACATTTGACCTGATCACCAGGAAATTGCAGTTATAAGCGCTTATACCGTCTTGTCTCGACCCCACTACGGTAAGCTCACGGATTTGCGAGTGGTTCACGGTATTCAGCTCAACTCCCCAGAGGAAAGTGTTCCCGCTGTTTGTGATCAGACCGGGACCGGAAATCCGAACGCGATCCAAAGTCACGAGGCCACCCCGATTCACGTAAATGGCGCTATTGGCACCCGCGTCTGCAGTGATCTTATGTCCTTCGAGCTTCAGGTGCACATCACTCGAGTTAATCGTGATTCCATCCCCTCCGCCACAGGTCAAATCTGCCGTAAGCTCGTAATTCCCCGGAGAACTGATTACGACTGGGCAGGTGCTGATGCCTTGTGCCTGTGGGTCATCATCCTGACCCTCGCTCGCATCGGCACGCCCCGATTCAAGCCATGGGCACAAAAGGCAAGTCAGCAGAGTCGATATTACTACGCAGCGTTTCATATATGTTTCCTCCTCTGGTCGACCGAGGCGCAGCCGATAACAAAACGCCATCGAAGCAGTCAACTGCGTCGTTGCAGATAGGCAATGTTATATCACTTTTGCGGGTGTTCGGGAGCCGCCATTCATGTACATTCGGTCGCCCGCTGTCACGCTGCCGCTCCCTGAGCGCGAGAAACGTACTTGTCCATGCTCGCCTTCGAAGCCAGAAAAGTCGCGAGCAGACCGGCCATGGCGCGCCCTGCTGGCGTGGTCAGATCCAGCGCCTCACTGAGCGAAACGAAACCGGCACCAAGCGCGCGAAGCTGCATCGGAAGAGTCCGCTGATCATTGGTGGAAACGCGCGCTACAGGTCAGCACGAAACATCTTTCGCCTGCGTGCCTGGCCAAAAACCGAAATCTTGCCGGGAGCGCCTCGCGCACATAACAAACCGCGGCGTGAGTATTTTACAGTCTGTCAAAAACAGAACCTGGTTCCGGGAAATTTCGACTGCGACACTGCCCCGTTTCCGGTCACAGCTCGAAAAAATATTGTTATTTCCTTCTTTTCTGAGTATCTAGCTCGCTTTTCCACAGCCCCGCCCCTCCGTTTTGCAATCTCTCGTGGTATCTAACCCGTGGGGCAGACGGTCTTGCCGCCTGCCGATTCTCGTTCTTGGAGTCCTACATGTCTTCCCCAGCCCAGCTCGCGGCGAATCGAGCTAACGCTCAACGCAGTACCGGTCCCCGCAGCGAAGAAGGAAAGGCCGTTTCCTCTCGCAACAATTTCAAACACGGTTTTCGCGGCGAGTTCCGCGTCCTGCCCGACGAAAATCAGGAAGAGTTCGATACTCTTCTCGCCGCCTTCCGCGACGAACACCAACCCGCCACCCCCAGCGAAGAAACGCTCGTCGACCAGCTCGCCAAGCACCTCTGGGTCAGCCGCCGCGCGGGCCGTCTGCTCGATCAAGCGCTCACTGCCGGATGCGAGTCCCGTGAGCAACAGAAATCTATCGCCCTCTATCTCCGCTACCAAACTGCCAGCGACCGTGGTTTTTCCAAATCGCTCAACGATCTCCTTCGTATCCGCGCCCAAAAAGTTCGCGAGCAGCTTGGCTTCGAACGGCAACGGCACAAAGAAGCCATCGACGCCGAGCGCCTCAACCAGAAGCAGTCCGCCGAAACCCGCAGGCAGGAGTTACACGAAGCGCGGCTTCGAACGGCAAATGCCCGCGCCGCCGCGGTGGAACAGAAGACCGAGATCGAGGGCCTGGTCAAAGCCGACCTTCCCGGCAATACGCACGTCCCCTTCTGGATGTGGAAGGACGTGGCAAAACGCTCCCTTGAAGAGATCGTTGCCGAATTCCAGGCCGACCCCAAACTCCAAGGCATCTGCCACAAAGCCGCCTAACACACATGAAAGGTGGAGCCGCGGGTAATCCGAACCGCGCACGCAGTAAGCGGATCCGCCCTCGAAGCTCCGAAGTACTGTAACTCGCGGTCTCGGTATTCATATTCCCCGGACCAAGTTCCTATGAAACTGCGGATATCCGGACCGCACATTCGTTCTCTAACTTCTTGACAAAATTACTTAACATATGTATGGCATAACAAATGCCTCCGGGGCTTACCATGAAAATCACTGGGGCGAGTTTAAGAATTACACTCCTTGCGCTGTGGAGCTTGAGCAGCGCTTACGGACAAGCCATCAGCGGCGATCTTGTCGGAACCATCACCGACGCGACCGGCGGCACTGTAGCCAACGCGACAGTTACCGCTACTAACACCGCCACCAATATCAAAAACAGCACGGCTACGAACTCAAGCGGCGAATACCGGTTGTCAAATCTCGAGCCGGGCAATTATAACCTGACCGCCACTGCTACGGGCTTTGCGGCGTCCGAGCTGAGGGACGTCGCGGTCCAACTGAACCAGACCACCACTGCGAACCTGTCTCTCAAAGTCGGAACAGTTTCAACAGCAATCGAGGTGACCGAAGCCGCCGCGATGATCGACACCACCACCGCCCAGATTCAGAATACGTTCATTACGAAACAAGTGGCCGATTTTCCGAACACCGCAATCGGACAAGGCGTACTCAACCTCTCCCTTCTGAACGCGGGAGTCGCGAGTAGCGGCGGCATAGGGGTCGGTACCGGGCCGTCCATTGGAGGCCAGCGCCCCAGGAACAATAACTTCACCGTTGATGGTGTAGATAACAACAACAAGTCCGTCACGGGCCCAATCGTGTACGTGCCGAATGAATCCGTGGCGGAATTTACACTCCTTCAGAATCAGTATCAGGCTGAGTATGGCCACTCATCCGGCGGCCAATTCAATACCATTGTAAAAAGCGGAAGTAACAATTTTCATGGAACACTTTACGATTACCTGAGAAATCGCAACCTGAACGCGTTGGACCAATCGTTCAAAAATAAGAAAATCTACACACAACCCAGGTACGATCAGAACCATTTAGGAGCGAATTTCGGCGGCCCTATGAAAAAGGATAAGCTGTTCTTTTTCACATCCTTCGAATATAATCCCCTGGAGCAGGCAAGCACGACGGCAGCTACCGTTTACGCGCCAACCACCGCCGGGTATTCCACTCTGGCGGCCTTGCCCGCGGTGAATCAAACCAATCTCAGCGTTTTGCAAAAGTATGGTGCTGTCGCTCCTGCAGTTACTCCGGGCAGCCCGGTTATCACCATTGGCTCGACCTCTGTGCCGACCGGCATCATTCCCATTGCCGCACTGAACTACTCAAACAAGTATTACGGCGTCGCGAGCGTTGATTATGTTTTTTCCGACAAGGATCAACTGCGGGGACGCTATATCTATGACCGGGAAGATACGATCAATACAACGGCGAATCTACCGGTGTTCTATACGCTTACGCCGGCCAGGTATCAATTAGCCACGCTGGCCGAATACCATACCTTTGGACCGCACCTCACGAACGAATTGCGCTTGGCATACCAGCGGCAAAATCAGTCGCAACCGGTCGGAGATCAAACTTTCCCGGGGCTCGATGCATTCCCCAACTTGCAATTTGTCGACCTGAATCTGCAAGTCGGCCCCAATCCGAACTATCCGCAGGCCACGATCGACAACCTCTATCAGGGCGTCGAAAATCTCACGTGGATACACGGGAGCCATACACTTAAATTCGGAACGGAGTTCCGCGACTATATCGCTCCTGAGTTCTTCGTCCAACGGGTGCGCGGCGATTACGACTACACGAAAGTAGCCAATTATTTGCAGGATTTTACCCCCGATTCTCTTGGACAGCGTAACTTGGGCGTGCATCCTTTCTACGGGAATCAGCTCGCCACTTACAGTTACGGCCAGGACACCTGGCGCATCCGCCCGAATCTAACGCTGGATCTCGGTGCTCGTTACGAATACAGCACGGTTCCGCTCGGCATTCAGGCCCAGAGACTCAATCAGATTGCCAGTGTGCCGGGGTTGATCGACTTTCATGCCCCGAAAGCTTCGCCTTACGGCATCGCGCCGCGCGTGGGATTTGCCTGGACTCCGTCCAACAGCGGTAACACTGTCATCCGTTCAGGCTTCGGGATCGCTTACGACGTGACGTTCGACAACGTCGGTCTGAACGCCGTTCCTCCTGAATTCAGCACCACGGTTAACGTGCCTGCGCTAGGCGTGGGCACGAACTTCTTGAGGAACGGCGGTATAACCCAGGCGCAAGGTCTGACTTCATTTACGGTGGCCGGCGCGCGGGCAGCCACCTCCTCTTGGTTGCCCGATCAACGGTTACCCTATTCCATCAACTACACTCTTGATGTCCAGCATATTTTTGCGAAGAATTACACCCTCGACGTCCGCTATCTCGGGACAAAGGGCGTTCACCTGATCACTCAGCAGCAACTAGACCGGCGATCGCCGGTGACGGCCACGGTGAACATACCGACGTTCATGTCGCCGCCTTCATCAGCAACTCTGGCAGCCTTACCGTACACCGTCGGCGACATACGCGCGATCGGTAACGCAGTCCCCGCATACGCGAGCGCTGGCTTCAGCTCTGCCATCACTGCATACACGTACCAGGGTTACTCCGATTACAACAGTTTGGCCGTGCAGCTTAACCGCCGTTTTAACAACGGACTCCAGTTTCAAGCTGCTTATACCTGGAGTCATCTCATCGACAACAGCACGGCGGAGGTGGCCAGTACCTATCTAACGCCCCGCCGGGCTCAGGACTTTTTCAATTTGTCGGCTGAGAAAGCGTCCTCGGCTCTCGACCATCGGCAGCGCGTGACCATCAGCGCGGTCTATGACGCGCCGTGGTTCAAAGCAAGCAATAACTGGTTTGTAAAAAACCTGATTGGGAACTGGGAGATAGCTCCCATCTATACGTATGAATCTCCTGAATACTACACAGTTCAGAGCGGCGGGATCGACTCCAACCTGAATGCCGACTCCGCTCCTGACCGCACTATTGTAAATCCGTCAGGTATCGCGGGCACCGGCAGCGCGGTTTACGGACTCACGCGCACGGGCGCGGTTGTCCAACCGACAGCGCCGGCCGCGAGTGTGAACTCTGTAGTCGCCTGGGTTGCCGCTAATCCAAACGGCCGTTACATTCAGGCCGGTCTCGGCGCTGTTGCAAATGCCGGACGTAATACGGAACCCTCCCGTCCTATCGATAACATCGACATCACTCTTTTAAAGCGATTCACTTTCCACGAGCGGTTCGGAATGGAATTCAGCGCTGAGGCGTTGAACCTCTTCAATCATCCGCAATTCATTCCGGGCAGGATCGACAACGTAGAGAATATAAACACCTTCACCAGTGGCGCGCTGAGCTATGTCAGCGTGAACTCTCCGACCTTTAACAACCCGACGCAGGCGTTCAGCAGTAACCCGCGTGTGATACAGGTGGTTGCGAAATTTACCTGGTAATTCGTCCGCCGCTACCGTGGCAGCTCTTCTTCTACCCGGAACGCCACCTGATATCTGGACGCAAAAACCGGCTTTAGTTAGATCTTGAGGAATAACTTGCGCCGGTACATCCAAAACAGCATCAGCCAATAGACTGCGAGAATGGCGCTCCCGAACACCAATGGTTCAACGCCTTTCCCGAAAACCTGAAAAGGCGCACTGCCGAGGTGAATTCGCAGGCTGCTCGACACGAAATCTTCGCACAAGTGCGCGATCAGGTACGCAGCTATAGAATTCATTCCCACCACGACCAGTGGGAAGGCCGCCTTCCGATAACCCTTCACATCGATAACCCAACTGAAAGCGGCAAGCAGAACGAAGCACGCCCCACCACTGAACAAGGTCCAACTGGGTGTCCAGATACGTTTCACGATCGGACATATGCCGGTAAAGTGCAACACGAGTCCGGCAGCGATTCCGGCGGTGCCTGCAATAAGCAATCGTCTAATCGGAATCACAGGCGCAAACGCTCTCAGCCACCGGCCGGCGACCAGCCCCAAGATCATTGTGCCTAGCGTTGGAATGAAACTGAGCGTTAGATACCCCCCCTCGTTTGCAACAAATCTGCTGACCCGCGGAAACAAGTTTAGAAACCACTGATCAAAGGCGGTTCCGAGATTGTTGTTTTTATTCCAGTGAGCAGCAAATCCCGTGAAGTTATGCGTCCAGTTTGGAGGGACACCGGGAATCGGGTAATCGACCGCGTGTACCGGGTACAACGCCCAGGCGAGCCAGTATCCAAATAGAATCAGCGAGAGCGCGGTCCACTGCCGGCGCTCGGAACAGAACCCGAGAACAAACAAAAACGGATATCCGAGTCCGATTTGCGTTAGTGTGTCTTCGAAAGTGAAGTAAGTTTGCGGGCTGTGCATCGACCGCAGAAAGATTCCGAGCGCGACGAGCACCAACGACCGCCATAGCGCTCGCAAGAATAATCTTGGGAACGTCGCACCTTTCGCGAGACGGTTGGCTATCGAGTACGGCAGAGCAACACCGACCAGGAAAGAAAACGAAGGCTGAATGAGATCGTGCACCGAGCAACCGGACCATTCAACGTGCGTCTGGTTATAGCCCAAAACGGCCCAAAACCAGTTCCCGGGATAAGCTTGCGCCACACGCGCGAGACGTAGCACCTCCGCCATCATCAGAATCATCACCAACCCGCGATACGCGTCCACCGCTACATTACGTGCACCGGAGACTTGAACCGTTGGGGAGATGATGTCGAGAGCAGAAGCCCGACCTTCTTGAACCGCTACGTTCGCCATATCTCAGACCTCAATTCAACCGGCTTGGCAGTGCCACTCGCGATTGCGTTCCGGTAAGCTTCCTTCATATAGAACATGCGCCAAGGAATCACACTCCATTTCGTTGGATGGACTTCGATTGCTGTTGCTGTTGCGATAGCGGCCCAAAGTTCTGGCGACACGGCCGCCACGTTCTCCCCTGCCCAACTGCAGGCATTCACAGCCATCGAGCCGATCGACGCGCATGCTCATGTGGTCAAAGTGGATCCGGAATTCTACACATTTCTCCACAGACTCCATCTGCGCCTTGTCGACATTGTCGTCGCGAACAGGGAAGATGCGGAGTTTCCTACTCTCGAGTCGAAGATCGCAGCGGCCCAGGCGTTTGTAAACGGCAGCAACGGCAAGGCCGTTCTTTGTACTACTTTTGATCCCTTTCACTTCTCCGACCGCGATTTTGCGACCAACGCCGTTCGGCAGCTCAATCGTGATTTTGCCCGGGGTGCTGTTGCCGTCAAGATATGGAAAAACGTCGGAATGGAGCTGAAAGACCAATCGGGGAAATTCGTAATGCCCGACGATTTCCGCCTCGAGCCGATCTATAAGGACATCGCCGCTCATGGTAAGACCTTGATCGCGCACTTGGCTGAGCCTGACTCCTGCTGGCAGCCGCCGAACAAGAACTCACCTGATTATAGATACTACAGCCAGCATCCGGAATGGTACATGTACAACCAGCCGGATCACCCGCGCAAGGCAACCATTATTGAAGCTCGTGATCATATCCTGGAACAAAACCCCGAGCTCCGCGTCGTCGGAGCACATCTCGGCAGTTTGGAAACCAACCTGGACGAAATCGCACAGCGGCTGGATCGTTATTCCAATTTCGCCGTGGACACCGCCGCTCGTGTGATTTATCTCGCGATGCAACCCCGCGAGAAAGCCCGGCAATTCCTCATCAAGTATCAGGATCGAATTCTCTACGGAACAGATCTGTCGCTCTCTGCGGGCCAGAACACGCAGACAGCAATCAACGCTTGGCAGAGGCGTTATGCCACCGATTGGGCTTTCTTCTCATCGGAAGCAATCGTCCAATATCAGGGGCGGAAAGCGCAGGGCCTCAATTTGCCGCCCGAAGTGCTTCGCAAGCTCTACCACGACAATGCCGTTCATTGGATACCCGGCGTCGTGCCCTCACCATCATCTCCTTGAAAACGGCGAAACCGGTCATGCACTGGAGCCCGATCCGGGTGCATCGTGACCTTAGAATATTCGTCGTCGCAATCCAACTCGATTGATTTCTATATTTCTGTCTGCTGATCCCGTTTCTCGAAAACATCCTTTGCGACAGGCAGGGCCGAAAAGGCGTGCGGCCACCCCGCGTAAAACGCTAGGTGCGTGATGACCTCTGCCGCCTCCGTCTTAGTCAGTCCGTTATCCATCGCCCTGTTGAGATGGTACGGAATCTGTGCGGCTTGGCCGGAGGCAATCAGCGCGCTGACGGTAGTCAGACTTCGATCGCGGGGACTAAGATCAGGTCGAAGCCAAACATCGCGAAAGAGAACATCAGTGGTGTACTGCACCATTCCCGGAGCCACTTTGCCGAACTGCTGTTCAACTCGCGCCGCGCGTTTCTCTTCGGCGTCTTTGTTCACTGGAAGAAGCGGAGGCGAAGCGACAGGCAGTTGATCGGCTCCGATCTTACGCTCGGAGAATACAGTCTCCGTCGCCGCGACCGCCGACATGGCGTTCGCCCAGCCGGAGTAGAACGCGAGATGGGTAATAATCTCGGAAATTTCGCGGGGTTTAAGACCGCTATCAAGCGCGAGGCCCATGTAGTAAGCCATCTCGATGGTCTGGTTGCGCGCGATCAAAGCCGCTACAGTAACAATGCTGCGATCTCGTGCTGTAAGCCCAGGCCGTTTCCAAAGTTCGGCAACCGTCTCTTCCGTATATTTCTCAAGTGCAGGAGCCACCATTCTGGTGTCGGTTAGTGTCTGCATCGGTTTCCTTGCCTTGTCCGGTGCCGTTAGTCCGTCTCACGCGGCCTAACCTTGACTGTCGCGGAGCGCGCACGATTGCCGATCATCGGCTTCACGTACGGGCTGTTCTTGTACTTCGCCCGATACGCGTCGTCGATGCGATCGTTAAGGGCGCCCCCGGAGGACTCGAACGTGACCGGCTCGAA
>JAFAQG010000201.1 GCA_019246575.1 Acidobacteriaceae bacterium | reverse complement strand
CACTGGTTTTTGCTCTTCTGAAACTTCGATTCGCGGTGTCCTTTCATCGCCAACTCTCGTGGACGCGGCGGACGAATCCGTGCCGGTACGAACTTTTCCTGCAACTTTGGGCGGTAAGCCAGAGCGTTTCTCTTCGCGGAGCAGGCGGCTTACGCATTGGGACAATCGCCGATAGGTAATATCGAGACCAGCGTCGGTAAGGCGCTGATGGATCGCCTTCAGCGAGTGGCCCCGGTTGAGAGCGGCCTTTACTTCAGACCAAACCAGCCGGACAAGGGCGATTTGTGTCTTCGGAGCTTCGTCCTGGAGTGCTCTAATGCGCTTGATGTCGAAGATGGCCACGGTACTTCTATAGGAGGGGTTTGCCACACGTATTTTCGGACACCGGTTCGCAAATATTCGTCTTTTTTCGCGTGAGTTCGCCTAACTTCCATTGGAATCCGGATTTCTGCAGCAAAGTTCGCACCGCATCGCAGTTGTTCTGCAGGGATCGCGTTTCGATGGTTCGACCTGCCGGCAACGGAGGCCCCAAAACTCATCCGACCATCGGTAGTGGAACATAAAGGGCGGGGCTTGGCTTTGGTTTTTTCCGTTCGTTTGCGATTGAAACAGCTGAGGTTAGCCTGTGGCCGCTGTTGTTTGAAATGGGGCCCGGTCGAGCCACACGCCTGAATGCCCGGCCAGTTCGTCCAGATCTGCCACCGATTGGTGCTAAACGGCGGGCATGTGGACATGTGTCCGAGATCCACTCTGTCCAACCCTTCTTAAAGGAGGGGTACATGGGGCAACGCAATCTACGCTTGACAGACGACCTGGCAAACCGGATCAACGTCGCAGTTGCAGAAAGAGGCTTCGGTTCAGCGGCAGCCTTCATACGAACAGCGATCCAGAATGAACTCGATCGCGCCGAGGCTCAAAAGCGAATTGAAGCGCTGGAGGAACGCATGGCGGCCACCCTCGCACGGCTGGCGGAAGACGTCCGTAAGGTCGCAAATGGACAGCAAGCCGCCATCGCACTGATTGACTCCCTCAGTAAGGTGATTCTGACCTGCATTCCGGAACCCGAGCCGGCCGCTTTCACTCGGGCAGTATCGATGGCGCGCGATCGGTATCAAAAATTTCTGAAATCTGCTGCATCGTCTCTCAAAGGCGATTTCATGAAGTCGCTGACGGACATTATCCAGTAAACGAAGTCCCGCTCGAAGAGCGAGTTGGAAGAAGGACGCATGAATCGTGCTGACGGAAGACGAACGTGACTTCCGGTTGCGCCCCCGGAAACCACGGGTAGCGAAAACCGATAATACTGCGGTTGCATTTGTAGCCTTGATGCAGGGTAGACAGCTTCGCCGAACCAGCCGTGGCGTGGCGGCTCACCCACACGGCGCCGCTCATCAGCAACGATGTGCGGTACGTGTTCTCTATTCAAAAAACACGACGCGAGGTCAGTGGCGCGCTCATGGCCGCTACATCGCTCGCCAGAGCGCGGTTGCCGAAGGGAATCATAAGGCAGCTGGATTCGACAAGTCATCAAACGAACTCGACATTGAGGGACGGCTGAATGCCTGGCAGAAAGCAGGCGATGAGCGTTTGTGGAAATTCATCATCTCGCCGGAGTTCGGCGATCGGCTCGATATGGAAAAGCTGACGCGCGAACTCATGGATCGGATTGAACGCGAATTAGGAACCTCAACTGAATGGGTCGCGATAACGCATCACAACACGGATCACCGACACACTCATGTGGCGCTTCGCGGTGTGGACAGCGACGGGCGGGCGCTGCTCTTGGACAGGCAATTCGTTCAGCGCGGAATCCGGCAAGTCGCGCAGGATCTTTGTACCTACCAACTCGATACCGTACTCTTGCAGACGAGGCGGCTGCTCAACAACGGGAGGTTCTGCAACCCCGTTACACCACGCTTGATCGAAGGATTCAGCATGAAGCGCAGAAAAGCCCGAACGATCCGGCTTATCTCACGCTGAGCATGAATCCGGGAATGCGGTTGGGAGATGCCGCGGACGTCCGACGAGACTATCTAGTTCAGCGACTACGAGCACTTTCGAAAATGGAGCTGGCAGAAGAGCGAAGCCGAAACACATGGCAAGTGCGCAGCGACTTCGACAAAGTGCTTCGCGCGATGCAGAAAGGCGCGGACCGTCAGAAGACTCTTATGGCACATGGGGTTGTGCTGTCGGACAAACGATTGCCATTCACGAGTTTCGATTTTCGGTGGGCCAAGTCAGTCGAAGGCCGAGTGTTGGTGCACGGTGAGGAAGAGGAGTCCGGGCGAAGATACATGATGATCGAAGGCACAGACGCCGAGGTTCACCACCTCTACTCCACGCCTGACTTGGACGAGGTTCGTAGCCGAGGCGGGCTACGGCCCAATTCATTCATCCGCTTGAGGAAAGCTTTTGCGAATGACAAGCCGGTCGTCGAAGTGGAAGATCTCGGTAATGCAGAAGAGCTTCTGGGTGCCGTGCAGCATTTCGAGCAGGCAGCCCGACGTCTTCTTGAAAGTGGAGCGGTAATCCCGCAGGAATCGTGTGCCGGTTGGCTCGGGCGATATCAGAAAGCTCTACTGGCGGCGCTCCAGGGACTTGATCCCAAGCCCTTGTACCGAGAGCGGGATCGCAGCCGGAGCAGAGCTAAGCAGCGTTCCTTTGGACGTTGACTGTATCCAATGTGTTGACGATTTCTTTGCAGTCACGTCAAGCTTTGGCAGCACGTTCGACTCTCGACATTCGTGTTCCGTTTCGGACTAGGCAGTTCCGTCGGGCAGGGCGCTGCTAATTTCATCCCTTCC
>JAFAQG010000196.1 GCA_019246575.1 Acidobacteriaceae bacterium | reverse complement strand
GGCGAGTCGTGCGGTTTGGATTAGACGGCCCACAGCTGAATCCCTTTGCGCTTCCGCCCACGGAGGAAAACCAGGAGTTTGTGTATCGGCTCGTGCGCCTGCTTCTGCTAAAGGGCGGCGCAATGATTCAGCCAATGGCCGAGCGCGATCTTTACGAACGCGTGAAGCAGCTCTTCCGGCTGGATCCTGAAGTGCGCCGTCTGCAGAGCCTGGTGCTGACGCCCGAGCTCGAACCATACCTCGCCAAGTGGGTCGCCGGCGGAGTATACGGCCGGATTTTCGACAATCCCACGGACGAGTTAACGCTCGCGCGCATCGTGGCCTTCGACTTTCAAGTAGTCGATGGAGAGGAACATCGCGATCTGATGGAGCCCTTACTGTTCTGGCTGAAATGGCAAACCAATGCCATTACTCACGACCGAGGCCATCTCGGCGTGCCGAAGGTGGAAGTGTTCGACGAGTGCTGGAAGCATTTGCAAGATCCGGCCATGCTGTCCATGATTCTGAGCTCGTCGAAAACGGCTGGTAAACACCTGGGCGGCATCATTCTGGCGACGCACGCAGCGGACGACTTGGGCGCGCATACGCGGTTGATTCGGAATGCGTGTACGGACACGTTATTTCTCGGCGGTCCATTCGATCGCGAGCAGTATCGCGAACTGTTCAGACTGCACGACCGGCAACTGGATCTGATCGACAGCTTGCAGCGCGGCGAGTCGCTGCTGGTGCGGACCGAGTATTCGAAACTGCTCGTGACTTCTGTGGATGCCGAAAGCGCCTGGCATTACACGACACGCCCGAAGGATCGGAGGCGGCGTGACGAGGCGATTCAAAAGTTCGGGCGGAAGGAAGCATTCGCGCAGTTGGCTGCGCAGGCAGCCGCGAAATGAGGAAACAAACATGAAGTATCCAGCCATATTGTTCATCCCTGCCCTGCTGACCGCGGCCGAGCAGCCGAAAACAGTCTCTATCGCCGGACCGCGCACCGTGACGGTCAGCGAGCGCAGCGTAGTTCCTATCTACGTTTGCCAGTTCCAGGAGACGCTGTTAATCCTGCCGGCGACGGAGAAGGTGATGAAGGCCTTCATCGCCGATACGAAGAACTGGAAACTGGAGTCGGGCCGGGACGACCAGGCGAGCCGCTATCTCTCGATCAAAGTCGGCGAACCCCTGACGCGCGAGACCACACTGAATGTGGTTTCGGACCATGAGGGCAATTACACTTTCAAGCTCTCTCTCAACGAGGAGCACTGCGATTCGAAAGTGTCGATCGATGCCGATAGCCAACTCGCAGCCGAGATCCAGAAAACGGATCCGTGGGTATCGCCGGCTGACGCAGCCAAGTTAAAGCAGCAAGTCGACGAGGCCAGGCACGATGCTGCAGCGGCCGAGCAGAAAGCACGAGCGCAAATGGATGCCTACCGCGCGAGTTACCCGTCCAAACTGCATTTCGATTACAGATGGGACGCAAAAGCCGCAGAGAAGCTCGGGGTGCATGCGATCTGGCATGACGATCGCTTTACTTACATTTCCGCGGCCCCGGAAGAAACGCCGGCGCTCTACGAGCTGAAACAGGGTAAGCCGAGCCTGATCTCGTTTGACTTTGCGAATGGCGTTTATTGGACCGGACGGATTGTGAATGACGGCTACCTCGCTGTGGGCGGGAATGGCAGTGGCAAGCATCAGGGGAAAGTGGAATTCCACCGGGTGCCGGAAGCGAACTAATGCCGGAGCAAGAACAACAGCAGTCTCCGAAGCCCCCCGACAAGCCGATCCGTTCCGGCAAGTGGGCCCTCATTGTCGGCGCCAGCATCACCAGTCTATTCGTACTCGCCGACCTCCTTGTGAGTATCCACACAACTTCGCCAATGCCGAATCAGACGCGCGGCAAGCGGCCGCCGGCGGCTCCGAGTGCTGCGGCTGTTCAATCGTTCGAAAGAGAAACCAAGCAGCTGGCGGACGATCTCGAGCATCGCCGCGAAGCGCTGCAAGCCGCGATTGCGAAAGCGCGCGGTGTGGATCTGGGCCATTTACTGACGCCGCTACCGGAATGCAATCAGGCGGAACGCGACAAGCTGAATGGCCGGTATTACGTCACAGCGACCGCGCAGGGAGAGCCGGTACGCCTGGCGTGTGAACAGAACGACCAATGGGCGGTAATTCCGGAAATGGCAGCCTCCATTCAACCGCTGACCCCACAACAGCAGCAAGCGCTTGCGGGCATGCCGCCAGCCGGAGCGAATACGCAATCCCCTGCTGAGCGCCGCAGCCAGGAGCGCGCCAAGCAACGCGAAGATGCGCTGAACTCCTCGTCCGTCGCTCTCGATTTTTCGCAGCCGAAGAACGCGAGTATCGATGCGCGCCCACAGCAACAGGCCACACCTCTTGCAGCTGCCGCGGGACAGAATCCCACAGAACAAAAACCGAAGTACGAGTGGGATGCGTATACCGGGCCGCTCTATCGCGTGTTTGGAGGTACGGTGATCGAGACGGTGCTCACGAATCGCCTCAATGGCGAATACACCGGGCCCGTAAACGTCATGGTGACGACGGATCTTTGGTCGCACGATCATCAGCACATTTTGATGCCGCAAGGCACGCGGATTTTGGGCGAAGCGCAAAAAATTTCCATTCAGCAACAACGCCGTCTGGCGGTCCTGTTTCACCGGGCCATCATGCCGGACGGCTATTCGGTGGATTTCGATAAGTTCGGGCGCGTATTCGCCGAATTGCAGCAAGCCGGTATGGAGACCTTCGAGCTCCGCAAAATCGTGCGGCAACGAAGCGAAAGCTATCGCGAAGTCGTACAGCATCTGTCACAAGGACAAATCGTAGAGGCGCTCGAGAAGCTCGAGGACGAGGCTCGCATCCACGAATTTGCCGGCGAAGGCATCCGTCATCGTGCCATTGCGGCTTGGTACATGCGAGATCCGCAACGAACTCTGGTCGTCTCACCGGATAACCGTTCACGGGAGATGATTTCGGATGCAGTCCGTGCCGCTCGAACGGAAGCCGGCCAGCTCGGCAGCGACGTGTATCGCGCTCGTGTCCTGGATGCCCGTTCCGGCGTTACGAAAGAAGATCTTCGGTTTGCAGGAAGTTATCGGGTGGGGGATGTCATCGTCTATGCCCGTGCGAGTAAGATCGGACTCCAAAAAGGCGATCGGGCGAACGTTCTTAAGGTCGACCTGGATACGAACGTGGTCACCGCCATGCGCGAATCGGACGGTAGGACATTCAGTTACGATCCGCGCCGGACGGCAGCCAGCGCTACCTTATATGAGCCGACGTACCGGGAATTTGCTGCGGGCAATCGCGTGCAGTTCACGCGTGCGCTTCGGCAAGACAAAATCGCGAACCGGACGCTCGGGACCGTCGACGCGATCGATACTGCCGGCAATGTCGTCCTACGGCTCGATAATGGCCGCCGCTGGCATGGAAATCTTGAGCGCATGCCGCATCTGACTTACGGATATGTTATGACCAGTTACGCGGCGCAAGGCGCAACGGCCGACCGTGTGCTCATTCATCTAGACACAGACGCCCCAGGAGCCGGGCGTATGGTGAACCAGCAACTGATTTATGTCGCAGCTAGCCGCGGGCGAGACGAAATGCAGGTATTCGTAAATAGCCGCGAGGACTTGGCGCAAGCACTGCTCCGGCGTGAGGGAAAAGCTAGTGCTTTGGCGGCCCAAGATATCGGCCGGTATCGGGAGATTTCGGTTTAGGGAACGCAGATAACATTCCAAGCTACAACCATTCGGTTAACAGCTACCTGAGTCATTGGATTGCAGTCAAAGTTACTTCCACGCAAGTGCATGAGAGATGGATGTAAGTGACTGTTAGCAATTACTTCAGCCGAACATGGCAGGTCACCACTGCATTAGTAGGTGCTCATCTATGATCACTTCATTTCATGCATTTGAATGAGCGTCCTACAAGTTTCCCTACAAGTCAGAGCCACCCCCCACCCGGTAAATTTGCCCCCCCAATTCCGCACCCCGGATGCCGGTGGCCACCCCCACGAAGGCCGGTAGTCCAATGCAGCAGCGTGCGGCTGAAGTCAGAGATATGTGGCTAAATTCGAAACCTGCCGCAGGTGCCATTGACGCAGGACTTGTACGGGTGGACTCAGCAGCCATGCTCTTTTCTGTGCTTCCGGTACGCTTTCCAGGCTTTTTCTGCAACCA
>JAFAQG010000830.1 GCA_019246575.1 Acidobacteriaceae bacterium | reverse complement strand
GTCGCTGCCGCGATTGCTCGCGAATACGGCGTTGAAGACATTGACCGTCGGCAGCCTGACCCGCTGACACTTGAAACTGCGTAAGATGAGCTTCCGAGCGGCTGATGTCGCGATCAGTCTGTCACAGACTCTGTTCACAATAGGCTTCGGAGGCCCGGGTGAGATTCGAACTCACGCCTAGAGGCTTTGCAGACCCTGCTCCACGTGCGAAGTAGTAGCGGCGTTTCTTAGAATTGCAAGCCCGATCGCCACGATTGTTCAACTTTTGTCCAAGGGACCGGTACGGCAGCGGGACGCCGCGAGCGGACGAGGCTCCTCAGGAGGGACCTCGTTGATTCGCGGCTCGGCAGCGTCGCTTTGTTCGCCAGTAACGATGGCGACCAAGTTTTTGGAAAGCCGTCGCTAGACGATCTCTTGGCGGGAGAAGACGTACAGATGAAGGGTGCGTTGGCTGTAGCAAACGCTTTCTGAAATCGGCAGTGGAGCCGTTATCAAGAATAATGCTTCAAACGCTCGCGTGAACGTAAACTAAAGAATATGAGGCAGCCGGTGAAGCTCGTTGGCCCCGGCGTGACGCCGGAAGAAATTGCCGCTGTCTCTGGTATAACCCCGGAGCGCCAAGCCGAAATTCGAGAGATGCTGCGGGCATATCTCGAGAGGACTGCTCGTCAGAACGGCGCAAAACCGCATCGCGCCGAACGGAAGAATACTGCCCATAAGAAATCCAGCCTGCGGAAGTAAGCCGAACTGAGCGGTAGGCGCGTCCGCGACGATGATGTCGGGATCACCAGTTTTCGGCTATGCCCTCACATAACGCTTGAAATCCCGATACAACCAGAAGGCTCGACCGCATCCAAGCACTCCTACATGAGTGTCGCTACTCAGTTCACGATCTATCGAGAGTTCAACTGTCCCGCACGAGTCCGCGTACTCCTCGCTTCAATATGCCGTTTGAACTCGGGTTAGCAGTTAGTTGAAGCAGTATGAATCCTGGTCGGCATGCCTGGTTCGTGTGCGATTCGGATCCGTATCGCATTCTCAAGTCGATCAGTGATCTTGCTGGGACAGATATCAACATTCACGACGGCACTGTTGAAGGCGTTATGCGTGAATTGTGCAACATGTTTGTCCGGCGTTCTGTTCGGCCCAATGTTACGAATTTGATGAGGAGGTATCGCGCAATAAAATCCACATTGCCGGATATCCATTCTGACCCGCCGCGACCTGGAAGCCGCAGATGGTAATTCGCAATGGCCATTGAAACGTACACCGCAGATGCTGGAGACCAGCCTGCCGGATGTATTTGCCGTCGGAGACGTACGAGCTGGTAGCGTGACACGCGTGGCATCCGCAGTGGGTGAGGGCGCGATCTCCATTTACATGGTTCATCGAGCTCTCGAGGAAGCCTAGGCACTGCAACCGCCTTCATGAGAGGTACTCAGGGTAACGGAACCGGAGCGATGAAATGCATGTCCGCAAGACTGCTGACAAAGAACTGAAAGGCGATTGCCAGAAGAATTAGTCCCATCAGTCGCGTGACAACTCGGATACCGGTATCGCCGAGAACAGCTTCAACTCGGTCCGCACTCGCAAGCACAGCATAGGCTACTCCCGAGGTGAGTGCGATGCTCACGAGTACCGGAATCGCGTCGCGCCATGATCGTCCTTGCCCGACAAGAACCATCACAGTCGAGATAGAACCCGGGCCGGCCAGCATAGGAATGCCCATCGGAATAATGCCCACATCTTCAGTCGCAACAGCCTCGCTGTGCTCTTCCGGCGTCTCGCGAGTGCGGGAGCGGCGGGCTTGTAGCATATCAAGCGCGATAAGTAGCAGCAGTAGCCCCCCGGCGAGTTTAAAAGCAGGCAGCGTGATACCAAAAACTCGAAAGACGTATTTGCCGATCGTGGCGAAGATAGCCAGCAACACGAAGCAAGTAAGGGCTGCACGTCGAGCCATCTGCTTGCGCCGGGAATGCTCGTATCCGGCCGTGATGGCAAGAAATGTCGGTGTAGCAGCAAAGGGATCAACAATAAAGAAGACAGCAGCCAATGACGTAAGCCACTGAACGAGCGCTATATGGGCGCTGGCTGACATCTGGAATTCTAGTGCGCAAGGCCGCGACGCTTGAATGTTATCGCAGATGGCCCTGAACGCGCGTGAGCAATGACGTCTCGTCTAGAGCACCGTCGTATCGGAGGCCATTAATAAATAGACCCGGCGTTGCATACACCCCGTTTGCAACCCCACGGCGAAAGTCCTCGCGCACGCGATCTTCGTATGTGCGCCGTTTCAGTTCTTCCTGGAACCGCTGGACGTTGAGTGAGAGCCGCTCTGCATACTTATATAAGTCTTTCGTAGCCAGAGCGTTCTGGTTCGCAAATAGAAGGTCGTGCATTTCCCAGAAGCGACCTTGTGCGCCGGCTGCTTCGGCTACCTCGGCGGCCTGTTGCGCATGCGGATGAAGGCCCGAAAGCGGGTAATGCCGAAATACGAGACGAAGCTTGTCTCCTATTCGCGCACGCATGACACAGATGGTCTCAAACAAACGCCCGCAATCCGGGCACTCGTAATCGCCGTATTCC
>JAFAQG010000190.1 GCA_019246575.1 Acidobacteriaceae bacterium | reverse complement strand
CGGATTCCGGATCGCCCGGAACCGTGAGAAACAGGAGCGCGCCTTTGGCAAAGTCCAGCCAGCGGGAAATCTTCGCCTCCGTTTTCTGTGCGAAGCCGGCGATGGCCTTATCTTCATCGAGCCGCTCCAGGCCGAAGTCCCGCAGGTTCAGGACTGAATCGATTTTTACGTTCTTCATACGAATACTCCGTTCTTTTGTTGTTAAAGGGTTTGCTCTGCGAAACCGCAGACGCGCCTGCCACAAGGGAAGGGTTTGGGTCAGGAATGAGATCGCTCGGTTGGACGTCGCGGCCCAACCTTATTAGAGAGGGAGTCAGGCCGCAAACTCTGCCGCTGAACGAGCCGCTTTCCGGGCCAGGCAGTCGCACCGGTTCTGGTTCTTATGGTTCGAATGCCCCTTCGCCCAGCGCCAGGAGATCCGGTGCCGTCGAGCCGCGGCCCGAAGCTGCGCCCAAAGACGTTGATTCGCCAGAGGCCGCCCACGGCTGTTCCGCCATCCGGTGCGGTCCCAAATGGGCAGCATCTGCGTGAACCCTTCCTGTACGTATTTCGAATCCGTCACCACGCAGACCTCGCAGGGCTCCGTGAGCGCCCGGAGGCCCATGATCACGGCTTTCAATTCCATCTGATTGCTGGTCGTGACCGGTGTCCCGCCGGTCAAGACTCGCTCCGTGTTCTTGTAGCGCAGAATGCATGCCCATCCGCCAGGCCCGGTGGGTCGGGACAGGCATGATCCGTCCGCAATCAATTCGACATGCTTCATGGAAACCCCAGCGCCTGCCTTTCTACTCGACCTTGCGCAGCACATCGGTTGCGGCCTGAATAGCGCTCAACGAGTCGAGCGTGAGCCGCTGAAGATTTGCAAAAGTAAATGCGCCTTTTGCTGCGCGGTTGACCACATCCGCTACCTTCATGTCCTTCAGCCGCGCAATTCGTTGTGCTTCTTTGACGAGTTGGCCGCGTGCTTCTGCGAGCGGTTTCGCTGCCGGTGTTGTCGGCTGCGACGTGGGGTTCGCCGCGGTTGCGGCGGAGCTTACTGGGGCTGCAGTTGAGGCTCCATTCTGCTTCCCGGCCGCCGCTGCTTCGTTTTCCAGACTTTCGATTAGTTGTCGGAGAGCAGAGCGATCTGGGATATCGTCGAGCGCATCGCTCGCGAAATTGAGATCGCGGCAGAGTTGCGCATATCTTTGCTGCCCCACGATCTTCGTCGCTGCCCGGAGCCGCTCGATGCCGCGGAACGTATCCTCCAGTTTCGAGCAAACTGCCGGATACAAGCCCACTGGAACCTCCTCCAGCGTCTCTGCTTTTGCCAGTCCCATCAGCACGGCTCGCGAAAGGCTGTACCCAACCTGCTCTGCGAGTGTCTTTATGCGCGCCCGAAGCGCAGCGGCGTTCGATCCGTTTCCATTGCTTGGTGTGTGCCCGTTCTGAGGCAACCCGTTGTTCGAAGGCTGTGCCGAGCCGTTTGCCGGCTTTTTCGGCATCGCCCAGTCGGGCAGCTTTGGTGTCCACTTCGGTTGCCTTCTCTCGTCCAGATCCACCCAGCCGCCTTCCAGGTCATAGAGATATCGGCCCAGCCCAAAACAGGAGCACGCGCGTTTGAATGCCTGCGCCTCGGCGGCGGTGCCGGCGTTTTCGTTGTCCGCCCATTCCTCGCCGATACCGGAATGTGTGCCGAGACCGTAGATCGTCACTCGGCAGTTGAGCACCACCTTGCCTACGATTTGTGATCCGTTGCCGGATTTGCGCTCGACATTGTTGATGGTTTCGATAGAGTAGTCTCGTGTCCAGCCGCGAACGGTAAACAATTCGTTCAGCCGGTCGGTATAGGCCCGCGGGTCGGCGTAAGCGATCATCTGTCCGCGGCGCTTGTCGGCCGTGGTATTCGTCACGCGCCACTTAATCTCGCGCGGATCGAATGGTTGTTCCAGCGCCGCGACGATTCGGCGTACCTCTTCGTCCGTATACTGCTTGCCGGATACTGCGTTCTTGCTCGGCGCAAATAATGAAATGCCCGCGCCAACGTTTTCTGCGATTAATCCATTGGACTCCATGCAGGTTCTCCTTCAGTTCGGCTGTCCGGACTCCAGGTACACAGGGGTTCGGCCTTCGGGGGTACTTGCGAATACCAAACGAATTGGTATTCGCAGCGTTGGTTGAGCCGGTCCGTTTCGGCGGCTCCATTCGCGCTGACCGCATCTGCGGCGGTCAATCGCGGAAATCAGGACGGCTTCGGCGTTGCGAATCCGCCTCGCCATGGAAGCGTTCATGTGACAGTTCTCCTTTCTGTGTGGGTTGAAACGAAACGAGCCGCCAGAACAGCGGTCCCGGATTTAGGGGGGAAATATTCTCGGATTTTCGCTGCGTTCAACCGAGGCGCCGAGCCGAATCAATCTAAGTGCCAGGGCAGATCGCTACGCCGGCGGCTGCACTCTCGCGAAGGGAATCAAAACGGCGCGAGGCCCGCCGGTTATCTGGTCAGTTGATTGTTAACGTGATTGGCCAAAGAGAGTTTCCAGTAGGGTTTGCGCGGTTGCTTTCAGCCTGAGAGACGGGAGAA
>JAFAQG010000177.1 GCA_019246575.1 Acidobacteriaceae bacterium | reverse complement strand
CTGCGCGCCGGGATCGCGGTCTTCGCGCACGGGACCCATGCGCGAACGGAAATCGGAGAGCGAAATGTGAAAGCCCTCTTCTGCCGCGGTCGCCGGGACAGGCTCTATGTTTTTGTTCAGAGCCGCGCCGAGACCTACCGTCACGGTTTCGCCCTGCTTGCCGCGCACATGAATGCGGCCGGCACTGTTCTCCCATGGGTCCGAGCCCCACGTCGTGTGTGTGGTCAGATCCTCGACCGAGAGTGTCAAGTTATTGGTTCGGAGATGAAGTCGTAGCTGGCCGTTGGAGAGCATCGACTCTTCCGGAGAGGAGGGTGCGCCCGGTTGTTGGCCGACGCAAAAGCGAACCACTAGGAAGAAGGAGAGAATCAGCAGCGAAATGTTCCGCATGTGTTTCTCCATCGTCAGAAATAAAGCTTCAACGCAAATTGCAGGATGCGCGGGTCCTTGGCTGACAGGATGCGGCCGAAGTTGTTGGCCGTGATTGCGTCTACATCGGTCACGCCGACAGTGCCCGTTCTCGGCAGATTGAAATTCGTATGGTTAATCGCATTGAATGCTTCGCCGCGAGCCTCGAGGCGATATCGCTCGGTAAGGGCGAAGATGCGGCTGAGCGCAAGGTCGACATTGACCTGTCCCGGCCCGCGAAGCACGTCGCGGCCGAGATTCCCGAAGGTCCCGGGCGCATTGGGCGAGAACGCATTGATGTTGAACCATTGCAGCTGTGGGCCGATGCTTGCCGAGTACGGGTTCACGCCTGGGACAAGGTTTGGACGATCGAGGTTGATACCGGTCAGCGAGTTATCCTTCCCTGTCGTGACCGTCACGGGCAAGCCACTCGCTAGCCGGACCAAAGGCGCGAGCTGCCAGTTCCGAACTAAGCGGCTGACGAGCGCCCCGCCCATTGCGTGACTCGTGCCGACGAACGAAGCATTGAAGATGTGACGGATGTCGTAGTTACAGTCGCCGCGATCGGCACGCCGGTCGTATTGATTTTGATACTGCTCGTTTCCGACGTTGCCGGTGAAGTCTCCATCGTCGATGCAATGCGACCAGGTGTAATTGGCCAAAAACGTGAATCCATGGCTGAAGCGGTGCTGCGCCGAAAGCAGAACGCCATTGTACGTTGCGCTAGCTCCATCGTCGGTCGTAATGACAGGTCCGTAGTACTGGCCTTGTCCGGGATTGAGACGGTAAAAAGTGCGCCTCGTGTTCGTGTTGCTCGTCGAGGCGCCGGGCCCATATACAGCGGGATCTAAGTCGATCGATAACCAAAGATGGCTCGTCTTGTTTCCGAGATAGGTAATCGATGCAAGCCAGTTACTTGTGATCTGCCGCTGATAGCTAATGTTCCATTGCGTCATGTAAGTCGGTTTGAGATTGGTCGGGATGAATGAGTAGCTGGCGAAAGTCGGGAACGTGACGTTCGGTGGCGGAGGGTAGGATCCGGGGAAGGGGTTGCCGCCGGGATAGTTTGCCCACGGATTGCTGAGCGGCCCGGGGTTGGTGAGATCGAGGGAATTTCCGTACGGCGCGTTGGTGGTCAAGCGCTCGGCATAGTAAACCTCGGCCGTGTCATACAAGATGCCTCCGCCGACGCGGATCGTATCGCGACCGTCACCGTGCGGGTTGAAAACCAGTCCAAGGCGGGGAGAAAAGTTCTTGTATTTATCATTTGTGAACGCTTTTTTCACGCCCGGATCGCCGTAGAAAAAGACTCCGGCTGGCGCGTTCGGATAGACTTTGCTGTGCTGGTTGGCCAGGAACGCGGACATGCTGAACGATTCGCCACGGCCGAAGTAGTCCTGCGGAAACAGCATGGGTTCCCAGCGCAGGCCGGCGTTGATGAGAAGACGTTGACTTAATTTGTAACTGTCCTGGACATAGAGGCCGAGGATCGTTTGCCGGTAAACGTTCACTTGAGCGCGGCTCTGCTGAAAGTCGCTCATTTTGCCGAGCAAAAAGTCGGCAAGAGGATCGCCGGTAAACTGGCCATTAAAGGCGAAATTTCCATTCTCATTGAAATCGCTGCGCAGATTGTTTTGTGCACGGACAATATCCACGCCCAGTGCGATCTGATGTTTTCCGCGGATGAGATCGAGGTCGTCTGCCTCCTGGAAGCTGTTACGGTTGAAGATGCCGGGCGACGCTCCGGTGCTGAAACCGCCGTTAACGGATAGAATCATGCCCGAGGGGTCGTAATTGAACATGTTGACGCCGAGTGCGACAGCGTTGTAACCGGCGGGAACCACGCGATTGTTCCGCAGGCGGTTGAACGTCGCGTGAAAAATGTTCAGCGTGGTCGGACTGAACGAATAAGTATCGCCGAACGTAAACGACTGGCCGCGTTCCAGGTTGCCGTTCGTGTGCGAGAGCAGGGCATTGCTCGAAGAATCGACCGCCGGGTTGCGGTAATCCGAAATGAAATAGCGCCCGAAAACAGAGTTCTTGCGGGTCATGGTCCAATCCACACGGCCGATAACCTGATCCTCGTCGCCTGTCGAGGGAATACCATATACGACACGGCCGCACGGGTCTGTCGGAGTGGGCAGAC
>JAFAQG010000173.1 GCA_019246575.1 Acidobacteriaceae bacterium | reverse complement strand
CCCTTCACCCTTTCGCGAACCCAGCCCCTGCGCCTCCGAGCTGAAGATGCCCGTAAACTCCGCAAACGTGCTCAGCCGGCCTTCCTTCAGCACAGTCTGCGAACGATCGGGGTCGTACAGGTCTAAAACCGACGCCTGCTCAAAAATCCCCGTCGCCCCCAAACTCGCCGGATGGTCCGGATTGCCCTCCACCTTCGTGGGCCGGTTCAAATGGCTCTCTACCAGCAGCCCGCGCGCATATCCGTTCAGCGGTATGGCCGTCGCGTAGAACAGGGGCAAACCCGGAATCACGTTTTCCGGTTGCCGCACATACGGCACAATCAATTCTTTTGGCTGCTTCGTGCAGGCAGCCGCGCCCGCCATGGCCAGCGACGCCGCCATCACCTTCAACAAGCTGCGCCGGTCTACGCCCTGCGGAATCTGCCCCGATAATCCGGGAAACTCCTGCTCGATATACTCCCGAAGCTCTTCCGTTTCCGCCGCTTCTTCCAGCGTCCGCCAGAACTGCGGCCCCTTGCCCGCCGCAAGTTTCTCTCGCAGCGCTTTGACGTCCGTAACGCGCTGCCGCGGCCTCTCGAGCAGTGCTTCCACAGGAAATAGATCTTTCATCGATGGCAAGTTACACAATCCGTCAGGCTGTGAACGTGGTATTCGGCAATCAGCTTCCGCCCCAGCTCCAGCTGATTCGCAGGATATTGATAATCGATGTTGAACACCTCAGACCTCGGCCGTATGAATCGCTCCGGCTGGCGATGGCAGTTGATGCACCAGTTCATGTTCAGAGTATTCACTCTGAACGTCAGCGGCATCTCGTCCACTTGTCCATGGCACGTCGAGCAGCCGATGCCTTTGTTGATGTGAATGCTGTGGTTGAAGTACACGAAATCCGGAAGGTCGTGAACCCGCGTCCACTCGATCGATTTGCCGCTCGCCCAGCTGTCCCGGATCGGCTGCGTCAATGTCGCATTCGACCAGATCTGCGAATGGCATGTCATGCACGTCTCCGTCGGCGGCAGTCCCGCAAAGCCCGACGTCTCCACGCTCGCATGGCAATACCGGCAATCGATGCCGTCATCTTTCACGTGATGCTTGTGGCTGAAAGGGATCGGCTGCTCCGGCGCCATGTGAGCCGACGTCGTCCACGGCCCGCGATCCATGATGTATCCAATAGCGAGTGTTCCGAAAGCCAGGAACAGAACGAAGGCGATGGAAACCTTCGAAATTGTATTCGAGCTAGGTCGAAACAGTTGTGCCATAAGGGACGAGACAACTCACTTTGAGGGAAACCCCCGACCCATCAAAACGCGATTATATACCTGAGTACTATTCCTCTTTTTCGGAGAGGGGTATTGACTCTCGTTATTGATTCTTGCCCGCATACAATCCTCCTCCTGTCAATACTGCGAATCGTAGTTTTCCATGCAGTCGCCATCTGCGCGGAGTGACATCTACCTCACAGCAATCGTGGCTGCACAACAACCCGCACTTGAATCGACGACGGATTGGAATCGCATCGTCGAGACCAACGTTCCGCAGCGTCTGGATCGGCGCGTCCCTCGGCGCGGTAGGCAGCTTTGTGCTCCTGAACAATCGCCTCGTTTCCCCCGGCTTTGGCTGGCGCTTCGCCCACGCCATCGGAGCCATTCTCGGCCTGATTATTTTGATCCTGCGAAAGAACGTTCCCGAAAGCCCGCGCTGGCTCATGCTTCGCGGTCAGGAACAGGAAGCGGAAAGAATCGTCACCGATATCGAGCGTGCGGTTCGGCAGCGCTCCAAAAAACCACTGCAAGAGCCGAAGGGCTCCATTCGGATCACCGTCCGGAAATTCACTCCCCTCAGCGACGTCTGGAGAACCATGATTCGCGACCATCCCAAACGATCCCTGCTTGGGATGGTGCTCATGGTCGGCCAGTCCTTTTTTTACAACGCCGTCTTCTTCACGTATGGTCTTGTGCTTTCCACCTTCTTTGGCGTGAACAGCCGGCGAGTGCCGCTGCACATCCTTCCACTCGCGCTCGGTAATTTCTTCGGGCCGTTGCTACTCGGCCGCTTCTTCGATTCCATCGGACGTAAGAAGATGATCGCGGGCACCTACGGACTGACCGGCCTCCTACTCATCGGCTCCGCCGTTATGTTCCGCGATAACGACGTGAGCGTCTTCGGTCAGGCCGCCTGGTTCACGGCCATCTTCTTTGTTGCTTCCTCAGCGGCCAGTTCGGCGTATCTAACCGTCAGCGAAATCTTTCCGCTCGAAGTGCGCGCCATCGCCATTTCGCTGTTTTATTCCATTGGAACCCTCGCCGGAGGTGTTGCCGCCCCGTCGATATTCGCCCACCTCATTGCCTCGAATTCACGAGAGCACCTCTTCTGGGGCTACATCCTTGGCGCCGCGCTCATGATCGCCGGTGCCATAACCGAGGCTGTCTTGGGGGTCAAAGCCGAGCGCCAGTCCCTCGAGTCCATTTCGACTCCACTCCAGGCCGCTGCCTGACGGAGTTCCGGCCGAGCCCTAACAGGCGCGCCGTTTGCAGCAGATTCAGACGATGGCTCGCTGCGAGCGAGACAGCGACGGGGTCCCAGTAATCGGGCGGATTACTTGCTTGCCAAAACCGTGCGAAATCGGTCTGATCGGCTGTGCGAGTCGTACTGGAGACACTGCCCATGAGTTTTGTTTCGTTGAAATCTGCCGCATACTCGACGGTGTCCACTGCCGGCGGCGCTGGCGGACGAAACCTGGCGCGAAAGCGCTGGCCTCGTTAGGTATGCGCGGAACAGATCAGACTTTCGCCTTACTCGCCCAAGCAGTCGACGAGCGTTCGCCCCGCGCTGCATTCCTGGGCGTGGACCTCGCTTCGATGCCTTGCGCAGTGATCCGCGATTCAAAATCCTATTGGCTCGAATCGGGCGGCCATCCTAGCTCGTGCGCCAGACTGTGATCTGCCCGTTGCGGCGCACTGCGAAACCTGCCTTAGTTCGGCCCTTGTGCTCGCAAAGCGAATAATCACTGTTGCGGCAAGCGCGCCCTTCCGCTGAGAGAAGTAGGCGCGTGGCCACACTTTTTAGTAATGCACCTGAATCCGCCGTCGGTCGGGCGTCGTTCGTTTCTCCGCGCCGGCGCGGCTGCCATCGGAACAAGCGCCATCTCGTATGCCCGTATCGCGGGTGCAAACGATCGCATCTCCCTCGGCCATATCGGCATCGGCCACAGAGGCCGCGAGTTGGCCGCGATTGCCGCCCGCCTCAAAGACGAGTACAACACCGAAATGACCGCGGTCTGCGATCTCTGGTGTGTAAACCGCGAACGGGCTGCGGATGCGGCCGCAAGCGTATATTCACGCCGCCCCCGCTCCTACCAGTACATGGAAGATCTCCTCGCGTTGAAGGATCTCGACGCGGTGATCATCTCTACTGCCGATTTTCAGCACGCGCCCATCCTGAAGCTCGTCGCGGAAGCCGGGAAACACGCGTACTGCGAAAAGCCCATGGCAAACGTGCTCGAAGAAGCCAAGGCCGCCCGCGACGCAGTCCGTTCCCGCGGTCTCATTGTGCAGATCGGCACGCAACACCGTAGCGAACCGTATCAGATCGCCGCACGCGAACTAGTCGCGACCGGCGCTCTCGGCCAAGTCAGTAAAGTCGAGATTGTGTGGAATTACCACGGACCGCGCTGGCGCGGCCGTGCCGAAGTCAAGCAATTGAGCGAACAGGACACCGACTGGCGCAAATGGCTGTTGACCAAACCGTATCGGCCGTTTGATCCGCGAGCATATTTCGAATTTCGCCTCTATAGAGAATTCTCGAGCGGCATCGCCGACCAGTGGATGAGTCACGGCATCGACATGGTGCACAACCTGTTGGACGATTATTTTCCGACTTGTGTCCTGGCCCACGGCGGCGTCTTCGCGTGGCGAGACGGCCGCGAGACTCCCGACACCTTTCAAGCGCTTCTTGAGTACCCCAAAGGTTTCATGGTCAGCTATTCCACCAGCTTCGGCAACGATGCGGATAGCTTTACCAGAGTCATGGGCAAGAAGGCCACCCTGATCAATATCGGCGGTGAAGGCAGCCAGCGATGGAAGATCGTCGAGGAGCGCGGCACGCACGAGAACGATCCCTTCGTTAAGCGCCCCGCAAGAATAATTACGCTCGACGACGACACAAAACACTCATTGCCCTGGTCGCAGCGAATCTTCTACGGCGCACTCGAAAAAACGTACGGTCCGTTGCCCTTCGTATCCGACAGCAATTCCTCTCATATGAGGAATTGGTTCGAGTGTTTGCGTTCTCAGAGGCAACCGAACGCCACCGTC
>JAFAQG010000166.1 GCA_019246575.1 Acidobacteriaceae bacterium | reverse complement strand
TCGCGCCGCATCTGCGTGGAGGCCATTTCGAAATTCTCGCCGCCGGGAAAGAGAAAAAGCCGCTCCTTACTTATGCCTCAGACTGGGATTCGCCCGAGAACGCAGCGGATTTCTTTGCCGACTATCAGAAGGTCCTTCGATCCAAGTGGAAACGTTGCGAAATCTCGAACTCGACCGAAACTCTTCTGGCCGGGCAAGGCGATAACGGGTACTTTGTCACCCGGCTTTCAGGCAACGTGGTGACGAGTGTTGAAGGTTTGGAAACCCCCGGCGTGAGATAAACTGGCGCTTGGTGCAAGCTTGTTCATAAAACGTGTATTCACGGCTGCCTTGATGGCTTGTGTCGGGCAATTGTGTTCTGCTGCGGATGCTACTACGCCGCGCAAAGCTCCCGAGCTCGCCTTCCATCTTCCCGGACAAGGTGAGAAACTACTGAGTCAATTACGCGCAAGAGTGGTTGCGCTGGAATTCATCCTGACTACATGTCCGCACTGCCAGGTTGCATCGCGTACGATGTCGAATTATCAACAGCAGTACGGCAGCCGTGGCTTTCAGGCCCTCGACCTTGCTATAAACGGCCTGGATGAGGGCCGGACGCCAACTCAGGCGGACGAGCTTGTGGCTCAGTTCGCGCGGCAATTTCAGGCCGCGTTTCCGGTGGGCTGGATCGCTCGGGATCCCATGCTCGAGTTTATGGGCTTCAGCGTCGCTGAGCGTTTTGTTGTGCCGCAGCTCGTCTTGATCGATCGCAAAGGATTCATTCGCTACCAAACGCCCCCGCTCGGAGATGCCGCTTACGAGAACGCGATGAAAGAGGAGACGGTCCGGCAGCGCATAGAGGAGCTGCTATCCGAGACTGCTGCGACGACCGTGCCCCGACACAGTCCGGGCACGGCAGGAACCGCCTCTGCGCGGCAGTGAGCCCTGTTCAGCCCGCTGTGTTGTAATGGTTCTGGCCCTCAGTTCGCTCGAAGTCACGAAGCTTTGATTCGCGCGGCTCGGGTGCGTTGCTCCTCAGTAGCTCAATGGTAGAGCATTCGGCTGTTAACCGAAGGGTTGTAGGTTCGAATCCTACCTGAGGAGCCAAATTAACCTACTGAATTCAAAACGCTTCCACCCCGCACAGCTTCTTGGGCTTTTGCTGCTCTGTACGAACTTTTGTACGAACTTGGTCCAGCTGAACCCGTTCCGCTTCCAACTGCCGCCGAATTGGTTTCGGGATCTTCACCGGCACCACCTCACATCCGCCCAGGTGCGTTCTAAAAACTTCCCGCGCCCTTCCGCCCTTTCAGAAGGCGAGCGTTGCCAGCATGTACGGTCGGCTGATCTACCGGGCTTACCGAAACTTCTCCATGAGCATCAGATTGGAGCCATAGTGTTGCACAACAGTGTAAAGAAATGTTCTGCGGTCCGGGGATACAGAAAACCCGAGATAGCTGCGCACATCGCCGAGCGCTTGAATTATCCGCGTACGGTGAGTAGCAAACTGGTAAAACCGGATTTCGCGGCCCCGGTCGTCGTTGCCTGCGGGGGAAATGAAGTAAATGCCGTTTCCCACAACCTGAAAGGCGCGATCGGCAACCATAATCCCCAATGCGTGCTCGCCTATGCCCGAAGCGGACGTTTCGTACAGGGGCTCAACTCCACCTCTAGGGTTACCGGTCTTCAGATAATAGATTACCTGTCCATCTGTGGATTCCTGCGGTATCGAAGCACCCCGATGCGTGACTTGCATTGCCGCTCCGCCCCCGAACGGTATGCGACACACCTCCCAACGCCCTGTGCGATCATTGCCGAAATAGATCCACTTCCCGTCGCGCGAGAAACTCGGGACATGGGAGATACCTTCTCCATTCGTCAGTCGCCGCAGTTTTCCCCCCTCGCTATCTACGATCCAAATGTCCCAGCCGCCGCTGCTCATGTACGTATCGAATGCGATCCAGCGGCCGTCCGGGGACCAGTGTGGGGACCCGGTATCGCGTCCAAAGCTGGTGAGTTGCATGGGTCCGGTGCCGTCGGTCCTCGCAACCCAGATCTCATAAGCACCGGAGCGGTTCGATTCGAACGCGATGCGCTTGCCGTC
>JAFAQG010000792.1 GCA_019246575.1 Acidobacteriaceae bacterium | reverse complement strand
ACTCATCCTGCCGCTGCAGGGGCCATTTGAAGGCATGCAGGAGTTGCCGTCCGTCGAGAACATCGTTTCTACGGTTGCGGAAACGGTGGCTGAACGGACGATTGCCATTCCTGAAATTGTGGTTCTGCCCAAACGACAGGTAACCTTCACATTCAAGGACTTTGACTTGAAGGACCTGAACACGATCAATTTTCGGCCCATCGATGACAGTCTTGTCATCCAGACGTTGCGCACAGAGGCGCGTAGCTATCTTGCAAAGGCAGCCAGCGATCCGAAGGAAGAGCGCGTCGAGGATTACCTCGTGCGCTATCTCATTGAACTTAACGAGATCGATTACGATGCGCATGCCGAATTGCTGTACAAGCTGGCGGGGCAGGGAGTTGAGCGTATTAAATCCTACCTGGACGACAATACGGATCTGGAGAATGTGCTTCTGCGACATGGCCGGCAGCTCGCAGATTTTGTGTTCCTGCAGATGATGCAGCATTACGAGGAGACACCGCTCGGAAAGGATGATTACGAGATCCGAGTTACGCGCGGATTCATGCTGCTACAGCCGCAGCCGTTAAATGTCGCCCCGGGACAGCGCGTGCGCGATTTCCGCCAGGCGGTGACGCCTGCTTCAGAAACAAAGAAACATGTTTTCGGGGGCTTCAAGAAGTGCAGCTATAGCCTTCAGAAATTTGACTCTGACCCTGAGCGGCGGTTCGCGGTGCTTATTGAAAGCGAATCTTCTGTTCAAAAGTGGATCAAGCCGGGGAAAGGGCAGTTCCAAATTGAATACCGCTCGGGCGAAAACTATGAACCCGATTTTGTCGTCGAGACAGCGGACCGCATGTTCATCTGCGAGGTAAAGGCCCAGAACGAGGTCAATGACCCAATAGTCCTTGCGAAAGCGCAAGCGGCGGTCAATTGGTGTAAAGCTGCTTCGCAGCATGCGGCAGAAAGCCATGGGAAAGCCTGGTCGTATCTGCTGATTACCGATGACAGGCTCATTGGTTCGGCAACCTTAGCCGGCTTGGTGGCGAGCTGCGAGAGAGGATAGTCGCCAAGGGCCTAAGTCATTGTCGAGGTCAGCGTCCGGACCGGCTGCTCCTGTGAAGCGAGTTGGTGCAGTGTTTTGTGCAGCCGAAGCATCGCGAGCGTATCGAGCCTACAGTAATCAAGGAGCTGCTGCCGTGTCAGTTCGACATCTGTGCCGGTAATTCGACCGCGCGCCATCTGCGCAAAACGCGTGATGGCGGTATCGCCGTCAGCCACGGGAAGTCCCTTGTACGAGAGGTCTGGAACGAGTGCCGGAAGTACCTTCTTTATCGAATAGCTTCCCTTAAAAGCGGGATGGTAAACGTACTCCGTGATGATTGGCAGGAGGTCTACCAACCGGGCCAGGATGGCATCGAGTGGCCGTGCCAGATCGGGAAATAGGTTGCGCAGAGTTTTGATGCGCGTCTGTTCGAAGCTACTGTATACAACGACAGAGCCCTCCTTTCCCAGTGCTGCGATTAGCGCTTCTGCGACATCCCGCTGGCAATCTCTCGTCGCATCAGCAAGATATTCACTGTGGCGCGGTTCGGCATCCATGCTGTCGCGGTGATGGATACTGAACTGGGTTAGCACCTGCTGATGACAGCCGTGGCCCTGGTAGAGCGGTAGCACCGTCGCGACCGTCTCAAAGTCCAGATAATGGCAGGGCCAGGCGATTGCGCTCAATGCGGTTCCGAGAACGTCATCCACAATCACCTTGCCAGAGAGCACGGCTTCCTCGGCGCGCATTTGACGATCATTCAGGCAGAGATCATCAGGAATCTGCGACAAATCGATAATACCTTCATCGGAGAGGCGCTTTAGCTTCTTATGATGTAGGCCGGGAATTTCCAGAACTGTATGGGCGATGCCTGTCCCGAGGCATTTGGTATCAAAGAAGTCGCAGTCGCGGCATGCCGGGCGCAAAACGGCTGGTGGCGGCGTATCGCGGAAGAGCGCTTTTGCGATCACATCGGCGCTGCGATTAAATTTCACGACTCGATCCAGCACCTCATCCGTACAATCAACGATGTCGAACAGTTTTTCCGGACCATCTCCAAAACGGAACTGGCGCGATAGGAGCAGGAGAGAAGCACGCTCGATGGGAAGGCCCCCACGCCTGAAAACCGTGACGGTATAGGCGAGGTCGCTGACAAGCTCATCGATTGCGCCACTATCCGAAAAACTGGATTTCACCTCTAGAACATGCCAGACGCTATCTTCACGCCGAAGGATATCCGCTTTTGCAACGAAGGGTGCGGCGTGAACGGTCGCTTCGAAGAATGTTTTATGGTTCTGGTCCGAGATAAGCTCCTGGGTAATCTGAGCCGGGGATTTCCCGTTTTTGCTGCAAATGAGGATGCCTTCCGGATAGAGTGCGCGGCCCAGAGCGCCTACCTCCTGGCCCTGTTCCATTCGGAAACGGTCCGCTTCGCTCGGTGCGGCTGCGGGCGCACGTAAGCCGTGCCATGCTTTCGCCGGACAGGTTTGGGCCGTGAGCCAGTCGAATTTGGAGATGGTCGTCAAAAAAGCATCATCGGCTGATCACAACGAAACCTTTAGTCGAATACGGGTGGAAATTCAAGTAGTTGAACCTGAACCGCCGAGCTTCGAAGGCCCTCCGCTGTGCAAACCTAATGCAAAATGACGCATCCGGCAGGAACGGCGTATCACGCCCTGATATGCCCGAGCCGATGTGCTTCATCCGCGTAAGCCGAAAGCGTTTTGTCGGACTTGAAGTAGCAGTCGCGCTCAACGGGCAGACCGCTTTTACCTCGCAGACACGCGATTTCTGAAAGGCTGACATAACCGACTTCCGGACAGCCTATCCCGAGATCGCATAGGCCAAACGCGATATCGGAATTCTCCGGGTCTATTTCCGACAGAAGCCAAGTGAAACCAGCATCTGGCGTAAAGAGCTTCACAACAGGCGGGAAGTCGAACGTATCAACTCCGTTGGCGACGAGCTCGGCATTCTTACGACCGTTTTCGAGCAGACATGTCTTGATCTCTGCCGTTAAGAGTTCCATAATCTGTTAGGCTTTTGTTTCACTGGCTATTTCCGACACAGCAGAAGTGGTCTCCGGAAACGACAGATAGCGTTGCATTCGTAAACTTCCGCATGAGCCGTGATGTCGTGCGGAGAAATTAGCTTGGGATTAAAACCCCAGGTTGGCTCTACACAAATGGCAATCAACTCCGGAAGGGGCAGTGCGAGTCAGGGGGATAAGATGGCGCGACGCGGATCAGTTCGGGATTGAGAAATAACTGAAGCGAAGTCCGGATGGGAATGGCTTACTCGCGGCAGTACCAGTTTTCTGATGCCGCTTTGTTATCGAGAACCCAAAATCGCAACAGGCATGGCTAATCGGAAAGTAAGTCTTGTTTCCGACGGTAGGTTGATTTTCTCCCCCGGACGCAAGACCGATACTGCAGCTCCTACAGCAGCGCCGGAACCTGCGCCGATAGCCGCGCCTTTCCCACCTGGGGCAATAGCCCCGATAATTGCGCCAACTGCCGCCGTGCCGCCAGTAATCTTCGCGGAACTCGAGCCTCTGTTGTTCGAGGTTTCGACCGTATCTGTCGTTTGAACGTCATAGGCTGTGCCGCCGATTTCGATTTTCATCAAGGCAAGCGAGAGCTGCGTTTGGCCGGTTAGTCGGCCCGAATCAGTGCGGTCCAAAAGCTGAACAACCGCCGAGGAATACGCCGGAATCGCGATTTGGCCCGCGGAGTAAACCGGCGTATCCACGCTCGCGCGGTAGATTGTCGCCGCAGTTGCCTCATTCGAACGAATTGCGTCAATCAGGCGCACTGTAATCGGCGTGCCCGGCTCGATCTGGACTGCAGCGCGTGTGGGACTTCCAGCGTGGGCAGGTTGCGAGCGGAACTAAATCCGGTCTGCGACATTGTACCGGAGCTGAATTCGACAGTATCAATGTCCGATACGGGATATGCCGTGACCCGGTCCTTTGCCTCAAACTTTACAGTGCGAGAGTCGCCACCCAGATAGGTCCCGTCGATATGATTACCATTCTTCAGAATCAAGATATCGGCGCTCAGCAGCGCCGAGCCAGCGAAAATCAAGACGACCGATTTACTAATTGCTGTATTCATAGTGCGGTGTTGCGCGGGCGAGATCGTTCTGATCGAATTGGCCGTGACCCATATCGCGCGCCTTCCTTGAAACGCTACTCTATACCCTCTCCCCCAAGAGATGCGCGAATTCCGGCAAAACCGAAAACGGCCGCACGCGAAGCGGCAAGCCTTCGGCCAATTGCTCTATTCGCTTCGCGTCTCCATTTCCGAGAAACGATGCGGCTTGCGCCAGATGGGTCACCCGCCAGGGGTTCAGGCCCATGAGGTGCGCGCATGTGAAATCGGCCGCTACCGGATCGTCGGACATAATGATCCGTCCCAAATGCCGCGGCTGTCCGTGAAGCGGGCCGTTGCCTTCCATACCGACGATTCCGTCGGCGATCACGAAATGAATCGGTACCGTGCTGGCGATATCCAGAATGCTTCGGTCGATTCCCTGCCAATGCAGTACGTTCTTAGGCCATCCGTAGACTGCCCCGGGGATTACGCCGAACATGTTTTTGACGCTCAATGTGACGCCGGCCCAATGATGCGTCTTTACTTTGGGCATCGAAACGATAATGTCGGCGGCCAGTACGGTGCGCGGGAGCCAGAGCGAATCGAGCCCGGTGAGTGCGTTTTTGAGTGGAACCTGTACAACTTCATCCCGATTCAGATCCACGAACCGGATACTGCGGTTTCGTAACTGCGCTTCGAGTCCATTCTGGGCGACAACGAGGTACGTATCTCGCTCATGTCCGGGTCCCTCGGCAACCACGACGGATTTCGCCCCGAGCTTCAGAAACGCGTCCGCGGCGGCGCCAACCAGGAGTGAATTCGTGTTGACTTCCGCGCCGGGAATGTATTCCACGAGATTCGGCTTGAGGAGAACGTTTTTGCCTTTCAGATCCAACGCGAAGAGTTGCAGTCCGTCCGATACGAGCATTTCCAGAGCTGGAGTCGCGTAGGTATCGGCGTTGAGGATCGCCACTCGCGATCGCGCTTTTCGTCGATCCCGCAGAAATGCCGGCACTCGCATGGTTTTGAATGCAAGCGCTCCCGTGCCGGCGAGCAGCGCTGCTCCGAATAATCTGCGATTGAGATCGTTGCTCATGGCGCATCAACCGATCGCGAAGGCCTTGAAATCGCCTTTGAGCGCGAATATTGTCAAAGCGAGTGTCGAGTTGTCGGCGATCTGCCCGGGTTGTTGCGCGAGCCGTAGAAGCTGCTGGCGAGCGTTGTCGATTGCAGGGCCCAGCCCCGCTTCGACACTCCGATAGCTCTGCATTGCCAAAATCCTCCACGCTGTGCTGTACGCAGACGAGCACTCGACAGAAAGTAGCCAGGAGAGCGATTGCTTTACTTTCGGCCGCCCATAATGGAGCCGAAGAGCGAGGAGCGCGATTGCGGTCGCATCGACGTGCGGCGCCAGGGGGACGCCGTATACGCTGCTGTTGCCCGCGTTCCATCCGCCACCGGCGCACATGCGATCGAACAGCATCGCATAGCCGAGTTCCATTCGACTCGCGACTCGTTTGCCGCGAATGAAGTTGAACCGACGCCCTCGTTCCAGTGCAATCAGCGCCATGGCGGTTGGGTGGACCCAACTTCCGGCGTTCGGAACCCAGCTCCAGCCGTATTTGGCCGGGTCGAAGCGAACGTGAGTGTCCATGGTGCGGAATTTCAGTCTCCACAAACACGACGCCTCCTGCGGTTTGGCATCCACGAGGCTTTGGAGACCGCTTCGTGACGCTGGATGTTCCGGCGACAGATGGAGGAGAGCGTTGACCGCAAGCGCGGTGGCCCAGTTCCCTGGTGGACTTCCAGGATCGGCAGACGGCCAACAGCCATCACCGAGTTGTTTTCTGGTTAAGCTTTCGATTCTGACCCCGGGAAGAGCCGGATCGTCCGGTTGGAGGGCCAGCAGTGCGAGAGACGATGATTCGGCGGAAAACTGGTTCGAGGCGTACCCCCAACCGCCACTCTCGGATTCTCGGGAGGCGAGGTGCTGCTGCAGATCGCGCACGTTCACATTCACAAGCCTGAGTATTTGGCGGGATGGGGATTTTCTCCAAAACCGTGGCGCGCCGGCGGCGGGGTGGATGAAAGATCGCGTTGCAATGTTGACCGGAATTCCGATCGCCAAATGAACGAAGGCGAAGCGTGCGGCGCAGGGAACCGATCACGTTTCTGACTGCATCAGCGAAGAAGCGGTCGTCCCCCGTTGAGGTACTAGCGGAAGCCGCCCGAACGATAGGCAGCATCGATATGCGGGTGCAAACGAGACCTTCTGTGCGAAAAGCAGGAGGTCAGACGCACGTGAGAACCGCCCACCCAATTGCCCACCCAAATACGTATT
>JAFAQG010000133.1 GCA_019246575.1 Acidobacteriaceae bacterium | reverse complement strand
CCTGCTGCAGGCTGGTTTCCCGAAAGAAGATGTGCTCGTCCTCGGCCCCAATGAACGCAAGGGCAACCTGGTGGCCAAGATCCATGGGACAAGGATCCGTCGGACAGGCCACGCCAAACCCATTCTCTTCATCGGCCATCAGGATGTCGTCGAGGCGTTGCGCTCCGATTGGACCACCGATCCCTTTCAGTTTGTCGAGAAAGACGGCTACTTCTACGGACGCGGCACGCAGGACATGAAAGTCAGCGATGCCATTCTCATGACCACCTTCCTCCGCTTCAAACAGGAAAAATATCGCCCCAATCGCGACATCATTCTCGCCCTCACCGCGGGCGAAGAGAGCGGCCTTTCGAATGGCGTGGATTGGCTGCTGAAGAATCATCGCGATCTCATCGATGCCGATTTTGTGCTCAATCCTGATTCCGGCGGCGTAACCACCGAGCACGGCAAACCCATTGACGTCGATGTCGAGGCGACCGAGAAGCTGTACGCCGATTTTGAGCTGACGGCGCGCAATCCTGGCGGCCACAGTTCATTACCCGTTCCCGATAACGCGATTTACCACATAGCCGACGCTCTCGGGCGCTTGGAGCGTTCGCCGTTTCCTTTCGAGCTGAATGCCGTGACCCGCGCCTACTTCGATCGCATGGCTCAACTCGGGAAAGGCCAGATCGCAACCGACATGAAGGCCATTCTGCGCAGTCCGCCTGACCCAGCCGCGATCGCGCGCCTCTCCGCCGATGCGCGTTACAACTCCACCATGCGCACCACGTGCGTCGCCACGCGGCTCAGCGGTGGTCACGCCAACAACGCTCTTCCGCAGACCGCGCAAGCGATCGTCAACTGCCGCATCCTGCCCGGCCACTCTCCTGAAGAGATTCGGCAGCAACTCGTCCATATCTTCGCCGATCCCAAAGTAGAGACTGTCTTACTGCCTCGCGGAATCGTAAAGCCGCTTTCTCCGCCTCCGCTGCGGCCCGATGTTATGCAACCGCTCGAGCGCATTGCGCACGAGATGTGGCCCGGCGCGCCCGTGGTGCCGGAGATGGAAACCGGAGCCTCCGACAGCATCTACACCATGGCCGCCGGCCTGCCCAGTTACGGAATCTCCGGCGTGGCTATCGATCGCGATGACGTGCGCGCGCACGGTAAAGACGAGCGCGTCCGGGTCAGCTCCTACTATGACGGCGTGGAATTTTATTACCGCTATTTGAAAGCACTCACTTCGCCGCAATAACCGTGTTACAAAGTGGCACGCGCGAAGCTGTCGCTCTTGCCAGAGACGATAAGCTCACGCTGATTGCAATCTCGGCGCTCGCGTGTATCCTTCAGGACCTTCTCCATGAAGGGCTCGGCCACGGTGTCACTGCGTGGCTGAGCGGCGCGCATCGCATTACGATGAGCACCGTCGCGCTGCAAAGCGACATCGACACGCGATGGATCTCGGCGAATGGAACGCTCGTCAATCTGCTGTTCGGCGCCATCTTCTGGCTCCTTCTGCGGAACCCGCAACGCTACAGGCCCGCCACCCGCTACTTCCTCATACTCGCCATGGCCGGTAATCTTTTTACCGGCACCGGATACTTCTTGTTCTCTGGCGTTGCCAACTTCGGCGACTGGGCGGCGGTCATCCGCGGTCTCGAGCCCCACTGGACCTGGCGGCTCGCGCTCGTAATCGTAGGCGTAGCCTCCTATTACGCTTCCATGCTGATCGTCGCCGCGCAGCTGCAGGCATTTCGTGGACTGAACGCAGACTCGAAAAGACTCCGCGACGTGAGCTGGACACCGTACTTCACAGACGGGATTCTAGCCGGAGTGGCAGGCTTGCTCAATCCCGCCGGCTTCTTCTACGTCGTCGCCTCTGCCTTGCCATCCACCTTAGGAGCAAATGCCGGTTTGTTGAGCCTGCCTTCGATGATGCGAGGGCGCAGCGGCGACAAAACGCAAGCGGGCCGCATCGACCGGAGCGTCCCTTGGATCCTTACCGCCGGCATCGCAAGCCTGCTCTTCATCTTCGTCCTCGGTCGCGGCCTAACCTGGTCGCGATGAAATCACGATCGCCATCCCTTGCTCGTCAGCCACTCGTCCCACCATCGCTGGTTTTCTTCGAGGTCTTGCCGCTCATCCCGAGGTAGCTCCGGACCGCGTTCTGGAATCGCGTGCAGTGGACCTAACCCCGCCTCCGCGCGCAAGTCATTGACGCGCTCCGCGTCCGCCAGCTTCCAGGGTCGAGTTCGTCCATCCACCGGATCGTCGACCCACTGCGTCCCGTACCGCTGTGGCCGCCCCTCATGCATCGCGATGCGATCTTCCAGATACGCAACCTGCCACAGCGGAACGCGTCCCGCGTTGGCCGAATTTTCGAGAAGCAGCAAACATTCCCGCTGGAACTGCGCATCTCCAACTGCATGCTGCACAATGAGCCACGCTGCTTCCGCTCCGTCCTGGCCGGCTTTTTCCTGATCCGGCC
>JAFAQG010001032.1 GCA_019246575.1 Acidobacteriaceae bacterium | reverse complement strand
TGCTTGGTCAACGCGGACGGTGGCAATCATGCCCACTCTCAGTGAACGATCTGCATTCCGCAAAGTGACCTCGATGTTGAATACGCGGGACTCGCGATTCGCTGACGCGGCGACTTGCGTAACGCGGCCCGTGAAGCTCCGCCCCAGCGCTTCGAGCTCAACCGGAACCGGGGCTCCCATCTTGAAATGGGGGAGCATGTTATCCGGAACTCCGAAATCGACCTTCACCACGCGTGTGTTGTCGAGCGTGAATGCAAGTGTGCCGGCGTTGACCAAATCGCCTCGTTCCAGTTGTTTGGCGACGATCACCCCAGGAATGGGGGCGACCAGGTTTGTATCGCCCACAGCGATTCGCGCGGAGACAATTTGCGATTGCGCCTCGTGCAACTGTCCCTCTCGCGCCTCGATTTGGCGGATCGCCGCCCGAACCCCCGCAATTGCAGCATCGTGATGCGCTACTGCCGAGTCGTAGTCCGGACGTGTCATGGCCTTGGCGGCATACAAAGCTTGGGCCCGCTCAAAATCCCGATCCGCTTTCATCTGGTCGGCTTTGGCTTGCTCAAGTTGTGCTTGCGAAACCTGGAGAGCACCTGTTGTGGATTGCTCTTGACCCATTGCTGTGTTTAGGGTCGCCTCGTAATCGTTCCGTCGCAGGCGCGCTAACACGGTTCCGGCGGGAATCTCGTCTCCGACCTGAATGTCGCGCAGGCGCCCGTCGGCGCCTCTCACTTGATGAAGGGCGGCAATATAGCCCGGTTCCTTGAATGCCATATGCACTTCGGTATCCGGCCGAACCTCACCCGAATAACGCCAGGCGGGCCGAACCTCCTGGGTGGATACCAATTCGACTTTCACCGGTACCGAGTCGGGCAAAGCCGCCTGCTCTTTGCCGCAGCCGGCCAGAACGGCCATGGCGATAATGCACAAAACTGTTGCTAAGACACGCATCATTGTTCTCCAATCGCTTTCTTTAAATCCGCCCTGGCTTGCCAAAATGCCGCGAGCGCCTGTTCCTCCCGGCTGTCGGCCGACGCCAGATCCGACTGTGCGGAAAATAGAACCTTGGTTAGTACGGCTTCCTGTTTCACTTGCTCCTGAACCTCCTTGAGTCTCTGCCGCGACGCACGTTCGGTCGCTTCGGTCAACGCGAGTTGCCGGCGCGTGTTCTCCAATTGCCGCAAGGCAGTTCGCACCTGCAGAACAACCGAACGCTCTGTCTGGGTCACCGCAACTTTGGCCTGCTCTTCTTTCACACGCTTTTCGGCGTATTCTTGCCGTTTGCGACCCCAGTCCCACGGTTCCCACGTCATCTGGAAACCTGCCACCGCGATGTTACTTGGTAAGGCGTTCTGCAAGTTCGCTGTCGAGAAGTAAGTGAATGCCAGGCTCACATCGGGAATATATTCGGCCTTCTTGGCGCGTGCGTCGTAGTCGGCTTGCTGAACTTGCAACTTCGCTTTTTTCAGATCCGGCCGGTTTCGAAGTGCAATGGCTTCGAGTTGTGCCGGCGTGTCCAGTTCATCGTCGACGTTGGCAATGGCCTTCACCCGAAATTGTACGTGCACGTCACGGCCCATGAGGTCGTTTAATTTTTCGCTGGCATTCGCGACCTGATCGGCCGCCTCACTAACCGCATTTTCTGTTTTCATAAGCTGCGCATCGGCGCCTAAGACATCGGATTCGAGAACGGTTTCGCGCCTGAAGTTCTCGCCCGCAAGCCGCTCCGATTCCTTGTAAAAAGGCAGTGACGCTTCGAGGCTGTCTAACGCGCTCTGCGCCTGCACAACGGTGTAATACGCGCGGCGAACCTCGTCAATCACTTCCAACCGTGTTTTCTCCTTGTCTTGCCGTGTAGCTTCAACGCCCAGACCGAGAGCCTTCAGTTGCAGATGGATTCGGTACTGCTGTGAAAGTGGCTGGGCAATAGACGCAGATACCAACCCGGCCGGTTTTCGCGGGACGTCGATCGTTTTATCGGTTCCGGGAATTGGACCCGTCCCAGGGTAGACCCCCAGCGACCCTTCCCGAAATGTGACCGATGGTTTCGTTAATAGCTGGCCGCCGATCGCCATGACCTGCGTGTTCGCAAAACGCCTGGTTCTGTTCGAGGCCAGGTCATCGTTAGCGCGAACGGTCTCCAAACTAGCGGTCTTCAGGGAGCTGTTGTTTGCAACCGCCTGCTGAATTGCTTCGTCAAGCGTCAGTTCAGGCAGGTCGGATTGTTGAGCCGCACCTGTTGCTACCGTCGCTGAAATTACCAACACGAAGTTAATAAACTTCATCTGAGTCCGATTGCTCATCGTTCGGCCACCTTGTACGAGTTATTTGCATACGAGTTATTTGCCGCCACCTCCCTCTTCTGGACGGCTTTGCGGGTTTCATCGAGCGAAGTCGCCAGCGTGGACTTCGATACTCGCCTGATAATCGGGTTCACCAGTTCTCCCATGCCGGTGGGAACTTCGCGGCTTAGCGCTATCGCTTCCATCTCGACATACACGCCGCCATCGCGCTCTTCAAAGCGCGATACCGTGGAAGCACTCCAGAGATAACCGGTACCCTCGCCCGCCGGCAGCATATGTTCACGGGAACTCCCATACTGTGTCCATTCCTGTACGCGAACGGTGTGAGACTGCGAGTACCACCGCTGCGCGTCGAGGCGCGTGTAACTGGTCTTGCTCTCGCACTCCAGCGCGTGCTTCGAAAAGAAACTCTTGTTGACGAACGTCAGGGTGAAACGATCCGGCGCGTGCTCTGGATCCTCGCTCACTTCGATCACCTGTGCACCCGTGACCGCAGGCGCATAAAAATACGCGTACCGGTCATACTCGCGAACCGTTGCGATCACGTCCTCTATGTGCATGCCCGGAATGAAGGCTGCGCCGATCCAGTGATGCACCAATCCATGACGAATGGGAATCGGCATTTTAGGCTGTATGGGCGCAACGATGATCGAACCTGCGCGAACACGCTCGAGCCGCTGTTCGGATTCATCTACCCACAGAAAATTACGTTCTATGCGGTCGACCATCAGCTCATGAGCCCGAAGCAGGTATTCGTCCCACTCACGCGCCGTTTCGGGGCGTAATTCCGCTCCACTCACTGCGGCCGAAAAGACCACCGCCAACGCCATTGCACTCTTAAATGTCGATTTCATAGATGTTTTCCACTTCAAACCAGAGATGGTTCCGGCAACTTAACTCCGAGTCGCTCTGCAATCACTTCAGGCGCTTCCAGGGATTGAGAGACAGGCAACCCTTGTTCACGCCAAGCCTTGAGCCCGCCTTCGAGCACCCATACTTTGTCCACGCCTATGCGATTCAATTCCACGGCTACTCGCGCGCTTACCATAAGTTCTCCCGAAGAACAATAAAGAACGATTTCGACATCGTCCGGAACGCTGATGCGTTGCGACTTTCGCAGGCGAGAGGGATCGACTCTCATGGCTCCTCGAATACCCTCGAAGGTTTCACTGTCGCTTTCTCCTTCGAAGTTCAGCAGGTCGATGACTGCGACCTTGCTTTTGCATTTCAGTTTGCGAGCGAGCATCGCGGCGCTGATGCGGCGCAGCCGGAGCCGGCGGATCATTCGCACCAAAACGAGTCCCCGCAAGCCGGCATAGAGCACGATCGGCACCGCGATCACGAGACCGAGAGCAGTCCCTAGATGCTTTACGCAACGAATTACAAGGTCAACTTCGCTCGAGAAGAGATATCCTAACGCTACGTAGAAACTTGACCACAGGATGCTACCTAAGGCATCGTAGGCGAGGAAACCCGTTGCCGATGCACCTTCGGCGCCGACTAGGGGCGGCATAACGATATCCAATCCGGGAACAAACTTGGCGACAGATAGCACCCGGACCCCATAACGGCGGAACTTCTGCTGCGCATTCCGGGAGCATCTGCGCGGGTCGCCACTCAAGCGGCAAAGCCGGCGCATGATCTGCGAGCCCCACCGGCGGCCAAAAGAGAACCACAGTCCATCGGCCGCGAGGCAAGCTACGACAGCGACCACGACGACCGTGCTGGTACGCATACCGCCTTGTGCGGAAATGGCGCCTGCTGTTATCAGGAAAACGACTGACGGAATAGGCAGGCAGAGCTGCTGGGCAAAAACCGCGAGCAGGACTCCGCTATAGGTCAGTTGTGAAGAGTCGGTCATAAATCCCTGAGCGGCTGTTGTCGCATCTGAGGCAATGGTGCCTCCGTTCCGGATTCGATTGCAGTAATCAGCCGTAAACTTTACGGCGAGTTACGGCAGCTTTACGTCAATTGCACGCTGTTTGGGCGCAGCATGGAATTGAGCTTGCTGCTCTTGCCATGGCGACGCGAACTGAACCCCGGGCCGGGCAACATTGAAGAGGAATCCAAGGAGAACATCGTTGAAGAAAACATTCCGAAACTGGGTCGCGAGGTGTGGTCCTGCATTCGTACCGGCACTTATAATGTGCTCCGTCGCACATGGACAAGAGGTAAGAGTCAACTACTTGCCAGGAACCGATTTCTCGAAATACCATACCTATGCTTGGGTAACGTCCGGCGATCTCGGCAGTCCAGACCAGATCCTTGACGCCGAGATTAAGCAATCGGTCGATTCCCAACTGGTGGGCAAGGGCTTCACAAAGGTAGACAGCGGTACGCCCGATTCGGCGGCTGCGGCCGGCTTACCCCCAGCACCCGGTCTGCCGCGACCCTCCGGCTTTCCCCAACCGCCGAGTCTGCCCCAACCGCTCGATCCCAACAGTATGGCGCGTACAACGAATAGCGCCCATTCCGCCGAGGGCGATCTCCTGATTGCTTACCAGATCGGTATCCAGCAAGAGCGGCAGTGGAATGCCTTCGGAACGCGCGATGCCCTCGGTGGTGGGTTCGATACGGCGAGTGGTACTGCAACCAGTTCGACCGTAAATAACGGAATTCTCATGCTCAGTATCTACGATGCTCGCGGCAAACAGCTTATCTGGCGAGGCTTTGCGGTCAAGGAGATTAACCTCAGCAAAGACCAGCAGAAGAACCGGAAGAACCTGGACAGAGTAACTCAAAAGCTGCTCAAGGACTTCCCGCCCCGCGGAAAATAGACGCGCTCACTTCGGCTGAGCCGGTAACGAGGAAGTTGAACAATGTCTGGCAATTTTCGCAGCTTGGCTGTGGAACATCACGCTTTCTACGAAGTCTCTCCATACCGCGTCGTCGTCCAGGAAAAGCACGGAAGCCTTCCGGCTATCACTCGAATGATTCAGGCCGGCTTTGACGTTGACATCTATGCCGTAAACATTAGAAACAAGCTGCTGCCGCCGGGTCGCGATCCTGATTACGCGCTAGGCTACGCGGAGTTACAGAGAATAGCGGAAAAGCTTTCTTGTCATGCCAATAACTTGTGCATACTAGAGGTCATTCCATTCTTTTCTACCGTTTTCTTCGATGCTCGAAATCACGGTAACGCGGAAGCGATGCTCCAAATCCGAATTTCACATTCCCGGGGTCTTGATCAACCGTTCGGCTTGCCGGAACAACGCGCTCTTGCGGAAGTCGAACACGAGCTTCGGGCACTCGGTGTGCTTCGACGATGAGTCTATTGATGAGGTCAATGCGGCAGATTCAGCTTCTTCACTAAGCTAGTGAACCGGCGATCGCTCCGGAGTGGCTTAAAGAAAGGCTCGACGGCCAGGAAGTTCACGAAGCCTGTCTTGTCCTCGATCGCCTGGTCCAGCCGCTCGAATGCCAAATCAAGATCTTCCATTCCGATAGCAGCGAAAGCTTGGGCCAACGGAGTAACGAATCGCGTCTCCGCCAATAGACGCAGTTTTTCAACAGCCTGCTGAGCTAGACTCGCACAATCCTGTCGAGCATACGCAGCCGCAAGCAGGCCGATATCCAACGGAGAGTCCGATGGCGAAAGGCACTCTACTACACGGTTGTAGTTAGCCTGCTGGAAATGAACAAGTCCCTGATAAAATCGGGCTTCCGGGTAATCGCGGTCAAGGTCGAAAGATTGCCGCAACTGGTCAGCGGCTGATTGGTAATCGCCCTTCAGGTACTGAAGATAAGCCATCCGAGCACAGTCGCTTGCGGAAAGAGGATCCATTTCGGTAGAGCGGCGCAGGCCCGACTCTGCTGCCCTGAGGTCCCCCTGACACAGCAACGCCATTGCTCGAAATTGGTGAGTATCCGCGTGCCCGGGTTGCAGTTTGAGCGCGCGGTCGTAGAGCTTATCCCCCTCTTCCCAACGGTGTTCCATCCAGGCACGGAGGCCGCCCAGCACCGCACATGTTTCTCCCGATTCCGGATCAAGTACGTAGCCGCGCTCCGCAGTCGCCTTAACTTCCGGATACACGTCACGGCCTGAGATCACCCCGAAAAGAGCAAGAAGGCAGCTGGCCGTAGCCAAGCCACTGTAGGCGAGAGCGTAATCCGGAAATAACTCGATGATTCTTCGCATCTGCTCCAGGCCGGCGCGCAGTGTTTCAGGAGACTGTTGATGTATCAGGAATCGGGCTCGTAGGTATCTGGTATACGCTTCGAGATTACGGTCGGACGACCGCACTCGTGGTCGTGCGTGGGGCACATTGGCACGGAGCAAAGCGGTGACGCATTCCGCAATCTGCTCCTGAATAGCAAACACGTCCTTTAACTCACGGCGGAAGGTCTCCGACCAGAGATGACAGCCCGATTCAGTCTGAATCGCCTCGGCGGTTATTCGCAATTGGTCGCCGGCCTTCCTGACACTTCCTTCAATGACGATATCCGCATCAAGGCGCCGGCCTACTTCACGGATATCCACCGCAGCACCCTTGAATTGAAACGCCGATGTCCGCGCGATCACCTTCAGGCCTGCAACGTGAGTAAGTGAATTGATAATCTCTTCGCTAATTCCGTCGCAGAAATAGTCTTGTTCCGGGTCCGGACTCATGTTCACAAACGGCAACACAGCAACGCACGCACCACTTTCCGGTATTTCAGTGTCGCTTTCCTGCGCTTGACGTCTTGGCTGTTTGTCCAATGACCGGAAGATGGGCATATAATTACCGGGCCGCATGGCAATCAAAACCGGATCGTTTCTGCCTGGCCCTTCTTCGTAATACGCCTTCAACTTCGCGCTGAGCCGGCGAGCCTGAACCCGCACGATCGCATCAATGTTCGGATCGTAATCCGAGCTACGGTCGAAGACCTCCATGGCGACCGAAAACTCTTTCAAGCCAGCGAGGTCTCCCTCAATCGTTCGGTTCACGACGTGGTTGAGGAATCGGGACAGACGGGCTGAGGACAAGAAGCCGGGGCTATTGACTA
>JAFAQG010000919.1 GCA_019246575.1 Acidobacteriaceae bacterium | reverse complement strand
ATTCAGATCGGCTCAATCTCGTTTCTCGACGAGGGCACCGAACAGGTGCTCGACATTTTACAGGAGAAGGCGTGCGTTAATACGCTTTTTCTCGCGACCTTCACTTACGGCAATGGAATCGCGAGCCGGCAACTTCCGGGTCATCCGCTGCCGGACCACGGTGTCCAGGAGTACGACAAAAACTTTCACGGCGGCAATTACGCCACACCACATCTGGAGTATTACAAGAACACTGTTATTCGCGATGTAAAGGCGCCCGATCACGGCAACATTGACATTCTCGAAATGGTCATCCCGGTCGCGAAAAAGCGCGGCGTAAAGGTCTATACCTGGAGTGAGGACGTCTGGAGTTCCACTGTCCCGAACGTCGAAAAAATTCAGGAACGCGACCTGTACGGCAGAAACGCTCATACCGTTTGCTTCAACAATCCCGACCATCACAACTTCCTGCTCGGGCTGATGGAAGACTACACTCGCTCTTACGACATAGACGGCATCATGTGGGGCTCGGAGCGCTACGGCGCATTCGGCAACATGATTGAATCCGTGCACAATCGCAACGGTAACGATCCATCACGCGTAACTTGCTTCTGTACTTTCTGCCAACAGAAAGCTGCCAAACGCGGGATTGATGTGAAGCGCGCCTTCGCAGGTTTCCATCAGCTCGAAGCCTGGACTCGCGCCTGCCGCTCGGGCGAGCGTCCCGTCGATGGCTACTACACGACGCTCTGGCGAGTTCTCTTTCGCTATCCCGAGATCCTAGCTTGGGAAACAATGTGGAACGATAGCGTTCACGAAACTTATGACGCTATCTATCAACTAGTCAAATCCATCAAGCCGAATGTTCAGGTCGGGTGGCACGTTTGGCACGCGCATAGTTTTAGTCCGTTTTTCCGCGCTCAGACCGACTTGCAGGAGCTGAGTAAATACTCCGACTACCTGAAGATGACCGTGTATCACAATCTGGGCGGTACGCGGATGGAAACATACATTACCAGCACGCGAAACACCATCTATGGTGACATGCCGGTCGATGAGGCTCTCGAATTCGAATATCGGATCATGAATTACCGCGAACGCGGGTACGCGGAGCTGCCGTATACGGGACTTTCGCCCGATTACGTGTATCGCGAAACCAAGCGCTGCGTCGAGGGTGTCAAGGGTACAAACACCCAGATCTGGCCCGGCATCGACGTCGACATCTCTAACATGGATCCGAATTTCAGCCGCTGCACACCGCCCGTAACCAGGGAAGTAACCAAGGCTGCCTACCGCGGCGGCGCTCAGGGTCTGGTGATTTCGCGTAAGTATTCCGAAATGAAACTCGCGAACCTCGCTGCCGTCGGCGACGCTTTAAGAGAGTTAAAGGTCGTCTGAAGATATGCGCGCACACGAAGGTGTTCGCGAACTCGCCTCCAACTGCCGATATAAGGTGTCGTGCTTCAACCGGCTATGCTGCAATAGTAGGTATGAGAACTGCACTGCTTTCCATTCTGTTGCTGACCGCCGGCTCAATGGCCGTTCCTGCGCAAGTCAAGCAAGACATGAAGAATGCCGGGGAGGACACGAAAGACGCAGCCAAAGCCGGCGCGGAGAACACCGAAAACGGCACGAAGAAAGCAGCCAGGGCCACCAAGCACGGCGTAAAGAAGGGCACACATAAGACCGCCACAGCCACCGAGAAAGGTGCCGACAAGGTCGCGGGTAAAACAGATACGGCCAAGTAATCGAGCGATACAGCCCGCGCGGCGCGCCTGATTCCGCGACCGTTTTGCACGACCATCTCAAGGGGCGGCTTAGGTCCTCGCCTCGCTTGCGAGCTCGCACGTACCCAAAACCTCAGATAGACTTAGATTGAAACGCCGCAGTGCCCGCCTTCGCAAGAACCGCCGCAAACCGCTCTTGTTTTCAGCATCGTGCCTCGCTTTACGTCACCGCAATTGCGGCCACCCTAACCGCGCTGGTACCGCCTGCGTCAGCGCTCGATCCAAGTAAAGCCCTGACCCAGTACGCACATCGCATCTGGGGTCAGGAGGAAGGCCTTTTTCAGCCGACCATTTACTCCATCCTGCAAACGCGCGACGGGTTTCTGTGGTTGGGCACGCAAGACAGCCTCATCCGTTTCGACGGCATTCACTTTCGCGAGATCGACCGGCGCGGCCAAGCGCTGTTCCATGGCAACCTCGTTCACTCGCTGTTGGAAGATCGCGCGGGTAATTTATGGGTGGGGTCCATTGGCAACGGTGTCGCGCGCATGGGCCAGGATGGCAGTTTCACTCGTTACGGCGTAAGCGACGGGTTCCCGAGCGACAATGCGTTTTGCCTCGCGTCCGATTCGCAGAATGCGCTCTGGGTTTGTACCGATAAAGGACTCGCCAGGTCACTCCGCAACAGAGTCCAGGTCTTCACAACCGCGGATGGCCTTCCGGGCAATCGCATCCGCGCCGCGTGTGAAGCTACCGACAGAACACTCTGGGTCGCCGGTTTCGATTTTCCGCTGGCGCGCTCGAACGGCACGCGCTTCGAGGCTTACTCGGGACCGGGAATTTTGCCGCGCGATACCGTCACCGTGCTGCAATGCCCAAATGACGGAAGCGTGTGGGTGGGGAAAGATTCCGGCGTGACCCGCATCCAGGGGACCCATACCCGTATGTTCACCGTCGCTGACGGCTTACCGGACAACTCTGTCTCCGCGCTCGCGCTCGCGCCGGATGGGGCTGTGTGGATCGGCACGGAGGATGGAATCACCCGGTATCGAAACGGAGAAATCAGTGTTTACCGCACACGCGACGGTCTCTCGCACAGTCTCGTGCTGTCACTCTATACGGATCGGGAAGGCAGCCTTTGGGCGGGAACAAAAGACGGCCTTGATCAGTTTACCGACCCGAAGGTAACCCCGTACACAATGGCCCAGGGCCTGTCGAGCAACGAAGCCGGACCTGTTATTGAGGACACGCAGGGGCGGCTTTGGATCGGCACTCTCGATTCGGGACTGAACCTGTCTGATGGGCGCACGTTCCGAAAAATCACCACCGCGGACGGGCTTACCAGTAATCGCATCGTCAGTCTCGAGGTCGACCGGCATGGCGACGTTTGGGCCGGCACAAGCAATGGCCTGAACAGGTTGAGGAACGGCAAAGTTATATCGACTTACCGCGAGAGAAGCGGGTTATCGGGCTCTCCGGTACGCGACAAATTCGGAAGTTATCCGTTAACCGGAGTAAGTCGCCCTGTCGATTGCGGTTACGTCGATTCCGAACATGACAGCGTTTGGATGGGCACACTTGGTTCAGGACTATTACGGTGGCACAACGGTGCGCTTGCACATATACACGTCAAGGATGGACTGTACGACAACCGGATTTATGCGATTTTGCGCGATGGTCACTCGAATTTTTGGATGGCATCGAGCAAGGGGATTTTCCGGGTCGGGATGCGCGAACTGGAGGATTTTGCGGACGGGAAAAGGAAAAGCGTAACGAGTATCCCCTTCACCACGGGCCAACTGCGGTTCGAATGCCGTTCCGGGGTGCAGCCCGGCGCTTGCCGCACACACGATGGCCGGCTCTGGTTCTCCACAACCAGCGGCTTAGTCGTCGTCGATCCCGATCATTTGGCCGCCGGCGACGTTCCTCCTCCCGTGAGCATAACCGCACTCCTTGCCGATGGACGGCGCGTCGAAACCGGCCAAGCGCTGCGACTCAAGCCGTCCGAGAGAAACCTTGATATCCGCTACGCCGGTCTGAGTTTTGTTTCGCCGGAAAAGGTCACGTTTCGCTACATTTTGGAAGGCTACGAGAAGGCCTGGACAGACGCAGGAACACGCAGGGAAGCGTTCTTTACCAATCTTCCGCCGGGCAACTTTCGTTTCAAGGTGATTGCTCGGAATGCCGATGGTCTCTGGAGCAGGGAGGCTGCGGCGATAGACTTCTCCGTCGAGCCGCTGTTCTACCAGCAGTTGTGGTTTTGGCCTGCAGTCGCCGTTCTCATATCGCTTACTATAGCGGCCGGGTATCGCCGCCGAGTCGTGCGTCTCAAGCAGCAGTTCGACGCCGTGCTTGCGGAGCGGAGCAGGATTGCCCGGGAGCTGCACGACACGCTATTGCAAGGATTGTCCGGCATAACCATGCAATTGCAGGCACTGTGGGCGCGCCTGCCGGCCTCCCGAGAGAAGGAGACGCTTCGAGACATAATCGGCGATGCCGGCCGTTGTTCGACGGAAGCGCGACAGTCGCTCTGGGGATTGCGGACACGGGATCCGAACTCGTTGAGTTTCTCGGAGAAGCTCGACAGGCTCTCGCGCGAAGGTGTCATGAACACGCCGGCTTCACTCAGGCTAAGACTGGAATTCGTTTCGCTTGCGGGGCTGCCCGAGCTCGAATATCAACTCTTGCGGATCGCCCAGGAATCCATCAGCAACGCCGTCAAATATGCCGCAGCCACCACGATTACCATCGAGCTGTCGAAGAGCTCGCGCGAGCTCAACTTATCCGTTCAGGACGATGGTGAGGGATTCGAAACCGGCGTTCATTACGAGCAACACGGCCATTTCGGTCTGCTCGGTATCAAAGAGCGTGCCCGGAATATCCACGCAGTTCTGGAGTTATCGAGCTCACCGCACGGTACCCTGGTACGCGTACGCGTCCCGCTGTCGAGCGCGGCTGCTCGCGAGCCTCGCATGCAACACGCAATTCAGCATCAGCCTAATTGAGGTGTGAAGTTGGAAACTCCACGCGCGATCACCATACTTTGCGTCGACGATCACGATCTGATTCGCAAAGGAATTGCCGCAATTCTTTCGACCGAGCCCGGTATGGAGTTGGTTGCCGAAGCGTGCACAAGTGGCGAGGCTGTTCGGCTCTTTCACGAGCGCCGGCCGGATGTCACATTGATGGACTTGCGTCTGCCGGACAAAAGCGGCATCGAAACAACGCACGAAATTCGCTGCACTTTCCCGGATGCAAAGATTATTGCGTTAACTTCGTACGACGGCGATCAGGACATCTACCGCGCGCTCGAAGCCGGAGTTCGCGGCTACCTTCTCAAGGAGGTGGTTCACACCGACATCATCCGCGCCATCCGAACCGTCCATGCAGGCAAGCGCTTCATTCCCACCGAAGTTTCCGAGCACCTGAGCGGATTTTTTCCGGAGCTTGCGCTTACTCCGCGCGAAGTTGAGGTGCTGAGCCTGGTGGCTCGGGGTCTGGGCAATAAGGAAGTCGGTCAGATTCTTGGCACTGCCCCGGGCACCGTCAAGGCACACGTGCAGAGCATTCTAAGTAAGCTTGGCGCAACAGATCGCACGCACGCCGTAACCATCGCTCTCCGCCGCGGGATTATTCACCTCCACTCGCCCGATCTGGCCGCAGCCATTCCCAATGGGTGAAGGGGTTGCGATTCGACGCCTCTACGCCGTAACCGCCGCTTCCTGCGGCACGCCGGATTCCTTCTTCCTCTTCAGGAACGGCATCATCGCGCGTAGCTCGGCGCCGACTCTTTCAATCGGCTGGTCTTTCGCTTCCTCGCGCATGGCCAAAAACTTTTTGCGACCGGTGCGGTTCTCGTCAAGCCACGTGCGTGCAAACTCGCCCGATTGGATCTCGGCAAGAATTTTCTTCATCTCGGCGCGCGTTTCATCCGTCACAATACGCCGGCCTCGTGTGTAGTCCCCGTACTCGGCCGTATCCGAAATCGAGTAACGCATATAACCCAGGCCGCCTTCGTAAATCAAATCCACGATAAGCTTTAGCTCGTGCAGGCATTCGAAATATGCGATCTCAGGCGCATAACCCGCTTCCGTCAGAGTTTCGAACCCGGCGCGGATCAACTCGCTCACGCCGCCGCACAGCACCGTCTGTTCCCCGAAGAGATCGCTTTCGGTCTCCTCGCGAAACGTCGTCTCGATCACGCCGGCTTTTAGGCACCCGAGTGCGTATGCGTACGCGAGCGCGTTTTCGAGCGCTTTCCCCGATGCATCCTGCGCGATTGCAACCAATGCGGGTACGCCAACACCTTCCGTAAACAGCTCGCGAACGCGATGCCCTGGCGCTTTCGGCGCAATCATGGACACGTCGATGTCCGGCGGCGGCTTGATCTCGCCGAAATGAATGTTGAAGCCGTGCGCAAACATCAGCGTCTTGCCTGTTGTCATGTGCGGCGCGATGTCGTTCCGATATGTCTCCCCTTGCACGTGATCGGGAACCAGGATCATCACCACATCTGCTTGCTTCGCCGCATCCGCCACACTCAAGACCCGGAGGCCTGCCGCTTCAGCCTTCGATCTGCCTTTGCTCGTCGCCGGTAAGCCGACGATCACGTTCAAACCCGAATCGCGCAGGTTGAGTGCATGCGCGTGTCCCTGACTGCCGTACCCGACGATTGCAATCGTCTTTCCCTGCAGGGGAGCCAGGCTCCCGTCGTTCTCATAGAAGCGTCTTGGCATCGGTATCCTTGATTGTCGTGGATTAGTATGGCGCGCTATTCCGCTTGTTGAAGCTCGAGAGCTTCTTCCGGCGCTGCGCCTCTCGGGATGGGAGGAGATAAACGGAGTTTGCGATTATCCAGAGACATCGATACAATTCCTGACCGCGTCACCTCGATGTCTCCATAGCTTCTCATCACATCGATAAATTCGTCGAGCTTTTCAGGATCGCCCGTTACTTCCAATGCGAATCCCTCCGTTGTCGAATCCACTACACGGGCCTGAAAAATCTCGGCTTCTTTCAAAACAGATGTCCGATTTTGTTGAGTCGTGCGGACGCGCAGCAGAACGAGCTCGCGGTTTACCGCGGGACCTTCCGTCACATCAGTCGCTTGCAGCACATTGATGAGCTTGTTCATCTGTTTGATCACCTGCGTTCGGATGTTGGCCTCGACATCCACCGTTATCGTCATTCGCGAGAGCGTCGGGTCGAGTGTGCGCGCCACGGTCAGGCTCTCGATGTTATACCCGCGC
>JAFAQG010000532.1 GCA_019246575.1 Acidobacteriaceae bacterium | reverse complement strand
TCAGGGGGTTTCATGGACGCTTGCCATCGGAGCCGCGATGTTCGAATTACCGGGTGTTCGCTTGTCTCGGCCTGCTTCGCCGTATTGTTCGCGCGCCAGGCGAGCGCTCAACTACTTCAGGGCACGATCGACGGAAACGTAACGGATTCCAGCCAGGCCGCAATCGTCGGAGCTACGGTGACCGCTCAGAATCAGGAGACATCGTTCACGCGCGACACCGTCACAAATGCTGCCGGCGAATATACACTCGCCACGCTTCCGCCCGGAACGTACATAGTTGCAGTTAAGGCGCGCGGATTTGAGACCTACACTCAAACCGGCATCGTCGTCAACGCCAACGAGGTCACGCGCGCGAACGTGGTCATGGTGGTCGGACGTGTAAACGAAACTGTTACTGTTTCCGCTCAGGCCGCCGCTCTTCAGACCGACCGAGCAGATGTCCGCACCGATCTAACCACCAAAACTCTAAACAATCTTCCAACGCCGCTCGGCCGCAATTATCAGTTACTTCTCCCTGTCACCGTGCCCGGCGTCGCGACGCCTGTAAGCGGTGGCTCGTTCGCAGCCAATCCTTCGCGCGCCGTCCAGATCACCGTTAACGGCACCACCGGCTGGGGCAACAACACCCGCATCGATGGCACCAGTTCCACGGATTACAACGGCATCTACCCGATGTACACGCCCGCGCTCGAATCCATCGAGACCATCAACGTCGTCACGAACTCCTTCGACGCCGAACAGGGCCTGGCCGGAGGCGCAGCGATCAACATCCAGTCCAAAACCGGCACAAACGCCATCCACGGTTCATTATTCGAATACCATGCCGATCAGCACCTCAAAGCCTACGCGTGGAATGCCGACCGCACCCAGGCCCAGCCAAAATACATCAACAACCAGTTCGGCGGCACAATCGGAGGACCTATTCTGAAAAATAAGCTTTTCTATTTTGTAAGTTACGAAGGCACTTACATCCGCCAGGAAGCCGCTCTTTACTCACAGGTCCCCACTCCGGCGATGAAGGCCGGCGATCTCTCCGCCTCTCCCACCCAGATCTACGATCCGATGACGGGAAACGCGAATGGTACCGGCCGGACGCCCTTCCCCGGCAAACTAATTCCGCCGACCCGGATCGACCTGGGCATAGCAGCCATCCTCGCCACCAACCAGTGGCCCAATCCAAATGTGCCCGGAACCGGCGCCCTAGGTCTTGCTCGTAACTATCTAAGCTCCGGCAACAACGGTCAAAGCCGGAATCAGTGGGATTCGAAGCTCAATTGGAACCCTAGCAACAAGTTCAGTATGTTCGCCCGTTTCGGTATCAACCAGAGCACGTGGTTCAACCCGCAGCAATACGGCCCGCTGGGCGGCCCTGGTTACAGCCCGTCGAACTCGGCTTCGGGCACCGGTGGCGGGTTTATTTATAGCGGCACTCTATCGGGCACTTACATTTTCACTCCTAACTTGATCGCCGATGCCTATGTCGGGTATTCCCGGAATGACGCTAACACGGCACAGGAGCGTTTGAACGAAAATCTAGGCTCGACTTTGCTTCACATCCCCGGCCTCGAAAGCTCGCAAGCTCGGGAGGGCGGCTGGCCGGCGCTCGAGATCGACGGTTTCGGAGGTCCGGGCACCAATATTCCCGAAGCGACTCTCGGCCCCAATACGAACTTCCAACCGCAGGTTCTCCGCAATATCGAAAAGGAGTGGGTTGGAAATATCACCTGGATTACGGGCACGCACAATTTTCGTGCCGGTTTAGATTTCGATCAGCAGCGCACGAACGAAAACCAGGAACAGGCAACGTTTTGCCTGTTCTGTACCGGCGCCGGCGGGTTTCAATTTTCGCAGGGCACAACGCAGCTGAACGCCTCGGGTGCGCCGTCCGGAAACGATTACAACGCGTTTGCCTCATTCTTGTTAGGCCTGCCGTCCAATGCCGGCAAAGTAAACCTGTTTGTACCCGAATACCATTCGTACGCAAATATCCTGGGGACTTACATTCGAGATCAGTGGCAAGCTACTCACAAGCTGACACTGACTTACGGTACACGGTGGGAATATTATCCATTCATTACTCGCGGAAACCGCGGTATGGAATATCTAGACACATCGGCAAATCAAATGATTATCTGCGGTGTGGACAGCAATCCCAGGAATTGCGGCATTACTAAGGACACGCACCGCTTTGCTCCGCGCGCCGGCATCGCCTACCGGCTTACCGATTCGACAGTCATTCGCGCCGGCTTCGGCTTAACAAACGACCCGACCAATCTCGGCGGCCAGTTAGGCAACCGGCAAAATTATCCCGATATCCTCGCCACCGCCATTACCGCGCCGAACAGCTTCTCTTATGCAACTACACTTCGCATCGGTCTGCCCGCTGCAGTGCCCCCGGACTATAGTTCCGGACGTGTTGCTGTCCCGCTCACGGCTGGCGTCTACACGGTCGACAACACGAACTACGTTCGCGGATACGTCCAATCGTGGAACTTCACTGTCGAGCAGCAGATACAAAATTGGACTGCGTCCACGGCATACGTCGCCACGCGCTCGCTCGATCCAATCGTGGCTCTCAACCTGAACTGGTCACCTATCGGCACCGGCACCGCCGGCCAGATCCTGAATAGACTATCGGGCCGCACCGCGCAAACGAACATGATAGGCACAATGGGCACGAATAAGTACGATTCGCTGCAGGCCCGGGCTGCGCACCGCTTCGCGCACGGGTTTCAATTCTCGGCAACTTACACGTACGCTCGGGGGCTCGGATACACCACGCAGGTTGCCATTCCTTACGACTTTCGGCTGAACTATGGCCCGCTGAGCACAATCGCCGAGCACAGCATCGGCTTGACCCTATTCGCCGAAGCTCCGTTTGGAAAGGGTAAGCAATGGCTGCAAACCGGCGTTGGGTCGAGACTCCTCGGCGGCTGGCAGTTCGAGGGCGTCAGCATTCTCCGGACCGGTACCCCGTTTACTGTCACTGCTTCCAACACAACACTGAACGCCGTCGGTTCTTCACAATTCGGAGATTGCATCAGCACACCCGACAAAATCGGCAGCATTTATCAGTGGTACGACAGGTCTGCTTTTCGCGCTCCCGCCGCCGGACGATTCGGAACCTGCGGCACGGACAGCTTATGGGGCCCGGGTCTCGTGAATGCAGACGTTGGCCTCGCCCGCAATTTCAACCTCTCGGAACGTTTCCAGTTGAAATTTCGCGCGCAGGCCTTTAACGTAGCGAATAATCCGCACCACGCCATCCCATCGGGGAACATCAGCAACGCGACATTCATGCAAGCGCTTAATATCGCCAACACCGGCCGGGAAGGAATCGATGAACGAACTTTTCTACTCAGCCTGCACGTAGCTTGGTAACCTTGCGATGTCGGCCCAACGTCATGCGTTCAAGGTCCCGAGTCTAGGTAAAAATCGATGAATTTCGTATGTAAGATCGCTTTTGCGGTATCCGCACTTACAATTTCCTTCGCCGGGTTAGCACGCGCGCAGGACGATGTCGCAACTACGCCCGCCGGCGTTCCTCCCATCCTCAAAGTCGGCTCGCCCGCGCCCGATTTCAATTTGCCCGGCGTAGACGGCAAGATGCATAGCCTGAAAGATTACTCGTCGGCAAAGATACTGGTCATCGTCTTCACCTGCGACCATTGCCCGATCGCGCAGATGTACGAAAAGCGAATCAAGCAGCTCGCTTCGGACTACCGCAATCGCGGCGTTGCCCTGGTCGCCATCAATCCCAATGACCCGAAAGCGGTGCATCTAAGCGAAATGGGGCACACCGATCTTGGCGACTCGCTTCCTGAAATGAAGATCCGCGCCGAATACCGCCACTTCAACTTCCCCTATCTCTCCGACGGCGAAACGCAGGCTGTCGCGCTGAAGTACGGTCCCACGGCTACGCCGCACGTCTTCATCTTTGATCAGGAACGGAAGCTCCGGTATCAGGGGCGCGTCGACAGCAATCCCCGCGAGCAGCTCGCCACCAAGCACGAGGCCCGCGATGCCATCGAAGCTCTGCTTGCGGGAAAACCCGTTCCGGTCGAAAACACGCCCGCAATGGGTTGTTCAACCAAGTGGGCCTACAAGGAAAAGGGAGCCAAGGCAGAGATCGCGGAAGGCGAGCAGAAGCCGGTTTCCGTCGAACTCGCGACACCAGATCAGCTGAAAGCGCTGCACGCGGGCGGCACGGGCAAACTTACTCTCGTGAACTTCTGGGCGACGTGGTGCGGGCCATGCGTCGGCGAGTTCCCCGAGCTCCAAAAAATGGTTCGCATGTACGCCCAGCGAGACATTGACATTGTCACCGTCAGCATGAATAACCCCGATGAAAAAGACATGGTTGTGAAGTTCCTGAAAGAGCAACACGCCATTAATCGAAACCTGCTGTGGGGCACCGATGATTCAGCCGAGGCCGTCAAGGCTGTTGGAACCGGCTGGGATGGCGGCCTTCCCTACACTGTGCTGATTGGCATGAATGGCGAGGTGCTGTATCGCAGTCAGGGCGAAATGAACGCTCTCGAAGTGCGCCGTAGCATCCTCAAGAACTTACCCGATGACCGCTACATCGGCCAGCACGCCTATTGGAACAGCAGCTTCTGAAAGACTGACCGCGCCGCGGACTGCACAATCGTTTGCTACGCCTCGCTCGGGATAACTTCGCCGACATTCAGATGGCGCAAGCCCCCTTCGACTACCGACCTGTCCCCCACTACAAGCCAGATCATGTGCTCCGGATCCAGCAACGATTTAGCGCAACTCTCTATGTCCGGGATGCTTACTGCGCGGACCCGGCTCACGTACGTGTCGTAGAAGTTGAGCGGCAACTGAAACTGCAACAGGTCTCCCAAGAGATTCCCGACCGCATTCATGGTTTCGTGTGCGCCCGGCAATTCGAGCGTCTGCTGTTGCTTGACTTTGTTCAGTTCGTCCTCAGTAACTGGACGGTTGCCAAGCATGCCGCGTATTTCCTTCAGCATCTCGCCGACCGTCTCGCCGGTTTTGTCGGCTTGAACGGACGAGTAGGCGAAGAACGGCCGCTGCGCGCGAGCGCCGTACAGCATCGACGCCGCGCCGTACGACCAGTGTTTTTCTTCACGCAAGTTCATATTGAGCCGGCCGCCAAACGTTCCACCGAAGATGTTGTTCATGGTCTCGATCGCGATTTCCGTATCGGCGTTCGGAGGGGGTGCGATGGTGCCGCCGATCACGATCGAATGAATAGCGCCCGGCTTATCGATCAAGTAGATGGCGGGCTTGAACGGCTTCGGAACATGGTTCAGGTTCTTGGCGGGACTGCGCCGGGCCGTCCACCCGCCGAAGACCTTTTCGAGTTTGGGCGTGATCTCCGCGAGCGTCGTATCGCCAACCACGATGAGCGTCGCGTTCGACGGCGTGAACCACGTCGCATGGAATCGCGCCATATCGTCGCGCGTGAAATTTTGTACGCTTTCCTCTGTCCCCGAGCCGGTCAGCGGCACGCCGTACGCGTGTTGCGCGCCGAAGAGAATGGGCGGCAGAGCACGTAGAGCCATTTGCAGCGGAGTGACTTTTTCGTTTGCGATCGCCGAGAGTTGAAGCTGCTGCTGGCGTTCGAAATCGCCTTCCGGGAAGTTGGCATTCAGAATGACATCGACATATACGTCCAGCGCCTCGTCGATTGTCGCTTTCAGCGCCGAGAGATAGATGGTACACATGTCGAGGTTGCAACCGGTCGTGAGCTGGGCTCCGAGTGATTGCAATTCATCGCTGATTTCGAGCGCGGTGCGACGTTTGGTTCCGCCCGTGAGCAGTGCTGAACCGAGTCGCGCCGTTCCTGGAGCGGCGAACCGGTCGGCTGCGTAGCCCGCATCCACATCTAGCCACAAATTCACTACAGGAATCTCATGCCGCTCGGCAACGAGCACGTTCAATCCATTGCTCAATGTGGCTTTGTGAATGGCAGGCAGCCTCAAATCGCGTGCTGGACCAAGCTCGGGAAATTGTGTACGCGGCGCGACAGCAGCCGGCTTTCGAGCAACGAAGGGGTTTACTTCGAGCGCGTAAACGCCATCGCTGAGCCACTCTCGCGCAGTCTCGAGGATGTCGTTCGCCGTAGCCCGCTCGAGATGCTGAAGCCGCTGCTTATAGCCGTGCGGCGATCCCAAGTACGTGTAGTTCGTGGCGAGAATGTCCGATTTGCCGCCGAACCCGCCGATTCGTTCAACACCTCGAACGAACGATGCATACGATTGCGTCTTGATGCGCTCGAGCTCGCGAGCCGTCGGGCCATGATCGAGAAAGCGTGCGAGCTCTTCATCCATCGCTTCTTCTACACTGCGGAGGTCGCAATCCTGACGCGCTGTCGCAACCACGACGAACTGGCTGCCGATCTCGCGCTCGTCGAGATACGCCGCCACATGGGTCGCGATCTGATCGTCGTACACTAATCGTTTGTAAAGGCGCGATGTCTTGCCTGAAGATAAAATCCCGCTTACTAGCCGGAGCCAGTCTGCCGCCGCGGAGCCGTATCCGGGTACGTTCCAAACTTTGTAGATTCGGGCTTGTGGAACGCGATCTTCCGCGATCTCCCGATGATCTCCCGTCATCTTGGCTATCCACGAGCGCTGGTGAGCTACGGGCGGCCCGGGCGCGATGTCGCCGAAATATCGGGCGGCCTTCTCGCGTCCTTCCGAGGCACTGATATCGCCGGCGAGAACCAGAACAGCATTCGACGGCGTGTAATACGCCTTGAACCATTCGCGCACATCGTTGAGTGACGCAGAGTCGAGATCTTCCATCGAGCCGATAACCGTGTGATCGTACGGATGGCCGGCGGGGTATGTCGATTTGACGACCAGGTCTTCCACGATCGCATAGGGCTGGTTATCGCCCTGCCGCTTCTCGTTCTGAACGACACCGCGCTGCAGATCCAACACCTCTTGGCTGATCGTGTTGTAGAAATGCCCCATACGGTCCGATTCAGCAAAGAGCGCGTAATCGAGAGCCGGCGTCGGGACGTTCTCGAAGTAGTTGGTGCGGTCCTCGCTGGTTGTGCCGTTGAGGTCGGTCGCGCCGATGCGCTCCATCGCTTCGATGTAACTGCCCGCAACGTGCTCGCTGCCGCCGAACATCAAGTGTTCGAACAGGTGAGCGAAACCTGTCTTGCCGGGCTTTTCATTCTTGGATCCGACGTGATACCAGATATTGACGGCGACGATGGGCGTCTTATGGTCTTCGTGAACGATGACCTGCAGACCGTTATCAAGCGTGAACTCGTCGCAGGGTATTTCGAGGGTCGAAAATTGCATCAGGTACGTGAAAACGACACAATAGCAGACGGCGGCGTTGAAGAGCACTTGTTCCGGTCAGCCGGCGCGTGCACGCCGAATACATCCGTTTGAATGCAGGAACTTCCATCGACTCCGAGTAGTGCCGTGGGAACTCAGCCGATACGGCCCTTCATGCGAAGACGCCGTCGTATTACAACAAAAAAGGCCCGCCTGAATTGCTTCAAGCGGGCCGTAATTAAATAACTCGGACTTACTTTCCCGTTCCGGATTAGTAATCCATGTCGGGAGCGTGGCCGCCGGGACCTGCCGGAACCGGTGGCTTCTTCTCGGGAACCTCGCACACCATCGCCTCCGTCGTCAGCATCAGAGCGCTGATCGACGAAGCATGCTGCAGGGCCGAGCGCGTAACCTTCGTCGGGTCGATCACGCCGGATTTCACCAGGTCTTCATACTTTTCCGTC
>JAFAQG010000700.1 GCA_019246575.1 Acidobacteriaceae bacterium | reverse complement strand
ACTGGGCGTGGAGGAGATTCGTGGCCCAAGAAAAGGTGTCCATGCGGAAAGTCAGAGAGATACTTCGCCTCCGATACGATCTCGGCCTGCGCCAGGATCAGATCGCTCGGAGCTGCAATATCGGTCAATCCACGGTGCACCGCTATTTGGAGCGGTTCGCCGCTACCGGCCTAGGTTGGTCGCCACCGCCGACTGTGACGATGCACGGCTGGAGAAGCTGTTATTCGCTACGCGCCGCGGGCGTCCAGCAGGCCGCGAAGATCGTCGCGCTCCCGACTTCGCGGTGTTGCACAACGAGCTGCAGAAGCAAGTCGGCGCTTATCCGGGCACCGGCATGGGATTGGCAATCTGTAGGCGCATTGTCGAACTCCACGGAGGGCGGATTTGGGCGGAATCGGAACCGGACGTGGGCTCAACATTTTTCTTCACGCTTCCGACTCATCTCGAGATCGGCAGCGCTGGTTTGATAAGTGAACACGGGTCGCCAGTGGGCGAGCCGGTTTGCCGGACAGGATCTCAGGGGTGACAAAGAGGCGAACGGTGGATATTTTGTTGGTCGAAGATAATCCGGCGGATGTCGGGTTAATCGAGGAAGGTTTCGAAGATGGCCGGCTCCTGTGCCGCTTGCATGTGACGGAAGACGGCGAGGCCGCCTTACGGTTTCTGAGAAAACAGGGACAATTTGCGGGTGCCGCGCGGCCCGATTTGATTCTGCTGGACCTGAATCTGCCCAAGAGGGATGGGCGCGAGGTGCTCCAAGAGATCAAAAAGGATCCGGGGTTGCAACATATTCCCGTGGTCGTACTCACGACCTCGGACGACGAAGCAGATGTGATGCGGGCGTATGGATTGCACGCTAACTGCTATCTCACGAAACCCGTCGCGATGGAGGATTTCATGCTGAAAGTACGCTCGATCGAAGACTTTTGGTTCAGCATGGTCCGGCTTCCCGAGGCTCGTTCGGCCGCCAGCGGGCAACCCAGTTAAGCACCCAGTGTCCGCTTGAGGAGAGCGAACGACCGGTGAGCAGCTTCAACCGATTCTGCCCGGCTCACAACGCATCATTTCTGTTGCTGCGGCTCCGTTACTGCGGCGAAATGCCGTTTCGGGATTTATGCGACGGCAGCAGCTTGCTTCGGAGGTCGCAAGCACACCGATTGAATGTCGGATGCCAGTTGAATCCATTCTTCATGCGAGAACGGCTTGACGAAATACGACACCCCCTGCGCTGCCAGGGCGAGTTCATCGGCGGGATGGAGCAGACCCGATACCACAATTTTGGGGATGCCCTGCAGGCGGGGATCGGCCTCGAATCTTTCGAGAATTTCGAGGCCGCTCTCTCCCGGGAGATAACGATCCAGAATGATGCCGCGCGGACACGGATTTTTTGCCAGGTAGGCCAGCGCCGCCCGTCCACTTCCGACGATGTGCAACCGGAGTGGACTCGTGGCTGCCGCGAGCGCATACCGAAGCATCAGCGCGTCGGCAGGATTGTCCTCCACCATCAGGACAGTATCGGGAGATTGAACTGACGAGGTGTTGATCGGCATGAAATCCCTCAACTCGCGAAAGCCAATCGCGCCGGCTCCGGGTTACGACGGCGCAGTTCTCGTGCCGCCGCCTCTTCGAGCATCTGCTTGCTCCTGCTCTTCAGCAGCCGGAAACTGGTTTCCGTCAGGTTCATCGCCTGACAAATCTGTTCCTTACTCTCGCCGGACAGGTAAAACCGCCGGAGCACTTCGCGCGCTCTCGGTTTGAGAGTCCTCAGCGCGCACTGTAAAATCTCCGCTCTCTGCTTGATCTCGAACGCCCTGTGTGGATCTTCCCGGCGATCCGGCGCCTTTTCGAATGCCGCCCCTTCGCTCTCAAGCCGTTCGCATTGCTTCTTCTTGTCCCACGCGATCCGCTTGAGGATCGTACGCACGTACCCGGGCAACGCCTCCGGGTGTTCGATTTTCCCGCGCTCAATCTGCTGCATCACGGCCAAAATCGTCTCCTGCGCGCAATCCTCGGCTAAGTGCGGGCAGTAACGAGCAGCGAGAAACCGCAACCCGCGGTAAAACGTGTTGAACAGCAACTCCGAACCGGCGGGATCGCCCGCGCGGATCAGAGCCACGATCTGTCGATAATCGATATGAGGAACGGGGGTGGCCTGGGCCAGTGTCAATGAAAAATCTCCGGAAGAAAAGATGGCGTGTCGGCGCACGATCCACAGTGAGGTGGAACCAGCAACCTAGCCGGCTTGAATCCGCTCGGCGGTGCTTGTGGATAAGAACAAATTACCATCTATGTCTGAGGAATAGCAAGTATTTTTTGCAGTAGTAGGTAAGAATTTCCTTGAGTAATGTATTCCGAGTATTTCGAAACGCGTCAGTTCACGCTGCGAGTTCGCGCTCTGAACGGCACCTCGTATATCCGACAATTGCTGCATTTTGGTGGCAATGCGTCTCAAAAATTGGGCATGCCGCCGCACATGCACACCGGCTCCGAACTGCTTGAGGCTTACGCCTCCGGCAGTCTCTCCGAGGAAGATGTCAAGATTGTCGAGGAGCATTTGCTGGTCTGTGAAGCATGCCGGCAGGGGTTGACGGCAGCGGAAGAGGACCGCACGGTGCTTCGTTCCGCTCTTCGCGCCCAGGAATGCGAAGAACGGGAACGCGAACCGAGAGCAACAGGTACAGTCGTCGAATTTCCGAAGCGCGCCTAGTCGGCGCTGCGCGGATACGGCGGGGTTGTGTTATGACTTCCGTCGCTTTTAAACCCTCAGACACAGCGCGCCGAAGGCGGCGCGTATCGCAGGTCATCGGTTCAGAAGTTATTGGCTACCCTGGTCCAGTTATCTTGATCTGCCTTAACCGGAAATCGGCAGCCGCTCCTGCCCGGAGTTCTCCACCTCCGCGGCTGCAGGAAATTCGACCAAAAATGCCCACATTAAATTGGGAACTTTCGGCCGTTTCGGCGCTCGGAACGTGCCTGCCATCGGGAAACAAATAAGCTCTGGCGCGTGTAGCAGCAACCTCGAAAAACGCTGAACTGTGCTCACGAGTGGCATCATGAAACCCGGGAACCTTCCATGGCATTCAAATCGCCGGAAGCACATCCCAGAACATGCTGCCCGATCCCCCAAGCCGCTGACGTGAACAGTCTGGTTCCGTAACCAAGTAGTGCAATCCCGCCACAAACTGTTTGCCGCCGCCGTGAATACCCGCTTCATTGCCGAGCTCGTCAACGCGTTTGCTGGTATTCGTTTAAGAAATGGTGCGTCATGCTCGGTCCGCACACCGCCCGTCGTATGATCGTCCGCGCGACGAAGTGATATGGATTCGGCATTGAATCCACCCCTCGCTGCAAGGTTAATAAGCAGGATGCATCTTGTGCATTCATCGCAAGCGTGATAACTGGAGCTATCGTCGAGCATCGCGGGAACGCATCAAGATTGTGTTTAATCTACAACACGGTGTTACGCCGGTTTCCCGTTGCACACCTAACTCGAAAACGTCGCTTGTGTTGACATGGCAAGCCGACCGCTTGCAGGCGTGAACAGGTCGTGCATTCCGGCCCGTGATTTACCGATGTACGGTAAGCCACTAGTAGAATGGTAAGCCGTTAGTATAGATGACGAGAGCGCCGATTACGGCGCTAATGAACATAATTCCTGCAGCCACCGCGCGCACGGTGGCTTTGATGATTATCTTCACC
>JAFAQG010000433.1 GCA_019246575.1 Acidobacteriaceae bacterium | reverse complement strand
GCGGAGCTTGCCGGAAACAAGCTCCACATCCGCTTCCCCGAAGGCGCCGGTTACCGGCACCAAACCGTCACGTTTGCGTGGTGATGGGGTCGTCCTCATTTAGGGCACAATCGCCACCGCCCCGTCCACGCTATCGCTCCGGATCGCTGCCAGTGCCTCGTTGGCCGAGTCGAGCGGAAACACAGTTACTCTTGGCCGCAGCCCGATGTCGCTAGCAAGCTGTAAGAAGTCCCGCGCGTCGCCTCGCGTCATATTGGCTACGCTCCGAATCTGCCGCTCACCCCACAACAGCCTGTCGTAATCGAATTGCGGCATGCGGTCGAGGTGAATGGCATTAATGGCCAGAACGCCGCCTTTTCGTAAACACGACAATGCCGCGATAACCACTTCGCCGCTCGGTGCAAACGTAACCGCACGGTCCAATTGCACTGGCGGCCTCTCCTGTTCAGCGCCGACCCAGGCCGCTCGCATCTCGGCCGCAAGCTTTCTATGCGACTCACCTCTGGTGGATACGTACACCTCGCAGTCCCACGCATGCAAAACGGAGATTGCGAGATGAGCCGAGGCGCCGAATCCAAAGAGCCCGACGCGCTCGCCTTTTTCGACCCCTGCGACACGCAAGCTCCGGAATCCGATAATTCCTGCGCAGAGCAGCGGCGCAGCATGTAAGTCGTCTAACTGCGCCGGCAGTGGAAAAGCGAAATCCGATCTCACCAGCGCGTACTCTGCATACCCGCCGTTAACTGTGTATCCCGTAAACACCGGGTTATCGCAAAGGTTTTCGAGCTGATGCCGGCAATACCAGCAAGTCCCGTCAACACCGCCGATCCACGACACTCCTACACGTGCACCTGTCGCAATATTCGCGTCGCCGGTTGCAACCACCTCGCCGACAATCTGGTGCCCTGGGATCAGCTTTGGTAAACGTGGCGGCAACTCACCATCTACGATGTGCAGATCGGTCCTGCATACGCCGCATGCTTTGACCCTAAGTAAGACATGCCCGGATTCAGCCTCGGGCCGGGGCGCCTCCTCGATACGCAGCCGACGCTCCGCAGCGTCTCCGTGCGAGATCAAGACTGCTGCTTTCAACTTTTCAGTTGCTCCACATGTGGTGCCCCATTGCGTGCGTCCGCTGATAGGCATCGAGTTTCTCGACGAAATCGTTCCACAGCCGCTTTGAGTCCACTCCTGTAATCCAGGTGGCTTTGGCCGCGGCGCTACCTTCTTGAAGCGACAGATCATTGCTCAGAACCGGACGGCTCATCGTTTTCTGAGTTGTCATGCCTTCAAGATATGCAACCGTAATGATGTCCCAAATCACCTTAGGTTTTGAGAAGTCGTTTACGCGCAAAGGCTTCACCTCCCGGAAATACCAGGTCTGATACTCGTCCCACAGCCAGGCGCCGATTGCTCCATGCGAGCCGAGCAGCGCGGCCGCCTGTCCAAAACTCAGCGACAGATTCGCCGCGCAAATATCGCCGGACCCGATCGTAACGGGAACGCCCGATTGAAGGATGACCTGCCACGCACGCGGATCGTTTTGAACGTTATATTCCTTGCCGCCGTCCTTCGACACGTTTCTGAAACTCATTACCACCAGTGCGATTCGATCGACAATCTGTGGGTCGGCCAGAATCGCCGATGCCACATCCGTCGCCGCACCTATAACCAGCACCATCAGTCTGTTTTCGCTTGAATAGTGTTTCGATGTCTCAAGAAGGAACTGCAGCCCGGCGCTCGGCTGCCCTGTTTTGTTCGATTCCAGCGGCAAGCTCGAACCTTCGAGCAACGGCGCATGGGTCATCATGCCAAGTCGGTGCTCAACCACATCCACCAAGACTTTGTATGTCGAATGAGCGGACGGGGCGGGCAGAGATGGCGCGTGCGCGGAGATGATTCCCTGGACCTCAAATTCCGGGCTCAGCAGGAGATACGTGATCGCCCACTGGTCGTCGATCTCGTTGCCAACGTCCGTCGAAAGGATCACGGGCGTTTTGCTGACGCCCATCATCGGAGTGCAAAGCACTGCGGCTGCGATACAGATTGCGATCTTGTGCCGGCCTTGAGAGTTCCTCAACTCTTGCTCTCCATATGTGGCAATATGAACGTGATTGCAAAGAATCTTACACTACGGCCGGTTGCGCGCAGCTCAACTCGAGTCCTGGTTGTTCGATGTCACTCATAACGTCGACACGCGTGCCGATTATTCCGATGAGCGCCTATCGACTTGGTGGAGCGGTGATAACAATTACCCGTATCTGCCAACTCGCGCGAGAACAGCTTCACACCTGGTTGGAAATCTGCCCATTGCTGATTACAGCGAATACACCTTTGTCGATTTCGGTTCAGGCAAGGGTAGAGTCCTCTTACTCGCGGCAGAGCACCCTTTTCGGAGCGTGCATGGCGTCGAAGTGAACAAGGAACTTCACGAACAGGCTGTCGAGAATATCCGGAACGCCAGGAGATTTCGCCGGCGCTGTAACGATGTTAGATCGTATAACATCGACGCCACGAAATACGAGTTTCCCTTAACCTCGCTTGCACTCTATTTCTTCAACCCGTTCGGACGCGATGTGATGAAGATAGTTCTCGAAAGACTACGGGCATCACTAAGGCAAACTCCTCGGGATGCGTTAGTGATGACGCTAGCGCCACATTTCACCGATGTTACAGGAATTGTTCCGGAGTTGACGTTGGTAAGGGACACCGGGTCATGTCTACTTTATCGGACCGGTCGTTCGCAGCGTCCGGCATAACGGTGACGTGAAGATCGGCGGTGCATGTGTGTATGTAAGCGAAGCTCTCGCGTGTTGGTGGTAAATGAACGTGATAAAGGAAGTATGCAAGGTAGTCACGAATCAGGATTTCACACGTTTGTAAAACGTGAAAGAACTACGATGCGCCTGAGATTCCTCTGTGTCGTCCACAGTCTCGCGTTATCGCTCGTCGGGCCCGCTCTGCCGGGCGCATCAGTTGAAACGAACATAGCCGGCCATATTATCGAAACGCAGAACGAGATCCCGCCCGAAAAACTGCCGTCGTCCATCGGATGTTCGGAATCGGCAACGCGCATATGGAGATCACCGCCACCCCTGA
>JAFAQG010000599.1 GCA_019246575.1 Acidobacteriaceae bacterium | reverse complement strand
ATCGCTGCCGTGCTCATCGCAATGCTCGTGGCCTTGATTGCGGCTCCTGCTCGCCGCCTGAATGAAATCGCAACCTTTGGACCGCTTCTCCTGGCGGCTGTCTCGATCGCAATGTTTGCGCTCGAGAATCGCAGGTTGCGCCGGATGGCGATCGACTTGTCGCGGCCGTCACAGGTGGAGATATCGACAGAACCCGATCGGCTACCTCGTTCGGCATGGCTTTCCGCACTGCCGTTTGCGATTCTCGTTGCGGTCGCGCTGTACGTTCATCAGAACTGGAATCGCATTCCCGAGCGATTTCCAGTTCACTGGAGCGTGAATGGGCATCCGAACCGCTGGGCGACACGCAGCTTCCATGGCATCTACGGTCCGCTGATCTTTGGAGCGGAAATGGTCGTTTGGATAACCATTCTCGGTTTCGTGACCTGGTATGGCGCGCGGCGTTCCAAACTGCGCGAAGTGGTATTCACGTGCATGATTTTGGCCGCATGTCTCCTCGCACTCACATTTTGTTTCGTACCGCTCTCGCCGGTGCTGCACATCCCCGTTGCCGCGCTAGTCCTATTCACGGTAGTTGCAACCGTGGCGATGATTATCTACGTCCTCACAGCGGCGACGAGCGTGACCGATAAGCCGGAAGCGACCCCAAACTCTGCGTGGACGGCCGGGATGTTCTACTATAATCCGGACGATCCGGCCCTTTGCGTACAACGGCGGGATGGCATCGGCTTCACGTTCAACTTCGCACGCCCCGCGAGCTGGTTCCTCATGGGCGCACTCGTGCCGATCCTGCTCTCGATGAAGTATCTGCTGTAAGAGGTAGCTACTCCGGCCCGGCCTTGTACATGTACTTGATGCAATGTTTGAACAGCAGGAGATTGGGCGCCCCGTCGCGATTCAGTTTCAGACAATCGCGGTCATACCACTCGATAATTCCCTCCAACTGCTCGCCGTCGGTAAGCACGACCACCATGTGGGTCTTACCTTGCATCTGCTTCGAATAATAGAATTGCTCGGCGCTTGTTTGCTCGGGTGGGGTGGTTTTTTTAGCCATCGGTGGTCGTCGATTCAGGTCCTTCCCTTCTGCCATTCCGTTGCGAGCCGGTCTTCTGGTGAGCGCTTCTATGCGCCTCTCATCTATCATGTCGCCTCAGTATTCGTGAGTGTTGGATTCCTTACTGTCGAGTTACCGCTCAGTTGCTATTTAGGTGCCGGGGCTCTCCCTGGGGTTTCGTAGATTTATTACGAACGCATCCAACGCGAGTGTTTTCTGGATATTTCTCCGCGCCATCTCTACCAGTTCGTCGATGCCGTGCACGGCACGCTCTATCCATGCGAACGTAACACGCTCCGAGATTGCTTTGATTCGGCCGTCAATGTCGCGGTTGCGGATGTCCGGGTGCGCGTGTGTCGTACGCAATACGTCCTGGAGCAAAGCGTAACCCATCTTCAAGTAAACCTCGAGTTTTTCGCTCTTCCGTGCCGAAAACGCTTCTGAGTGCTGAATCCACGTAGAGAACGGAGCGATGCTCGCGCCGCATTCAAGTGCGGTGAGCATCAGTGCGCGGCGCTCCCGGAACTTTTCCAGATCGAGTGTCGCAGCGATTCCAGGGCAGCCTTCAGACAAGGCAACTCTCGCATCTGCGTCGCTCAATTCCCGTGCGCGTGCGAAATCAGTCATTTCCGTATCGGAAAGCCTCGACATCTGGAAGACGATGGAACGGGATCGGATCGTAGGCAAGAGATCGAAAAGATTCTCGGTCGTTGCAATGATGACCAGGTGTTCGGGCGGCTCCTCGAGCACTTTCAGTAACGAATTTGCAGACTGCTCGTTAGCCCGCTCCAGATGATCGACGAGAAACACGCGATGCGCTCCCCGTAGAGGTTTCAACTGGGCTCGCTCGCGGAGCAACCGCATCTGTTGGATCGTGATTTGGCGAAGCGGACCATCGGGCGCGAAGGTTACGAAATCCGGTTGCGTGGAAAAAAACAACGGATCGTCGGCTCGCTTTTCCGAAGTCCATTTTTCGCGCGCGGAGACGCTGTCAAGATTAGCTGGAAGGCTGAGATCGTCGCGTTCGATTTTTTCGCGATGGCCTAACAGAGCAGCCCCAAAGCGTCTGGCCAGAGTAGCTTTTCCGACGCCTTCGGGCCCGCTCAGCAGGATAGTCTGAGGGATGCGCGAACGCTCGATCATGCTTGCCAGCGCTTCGGCAACGCCCCGGTTGCCGTAGAAGTCTGGAAAGCCACCCATCGGTATTTTTATTCTGTCACCGACAACCGCGCTAGCAAACGCGGGCTGACCTCGGCCCAGATACGCTCCGCAACGGCTTCGCGCGTACCGGTCGCGTCAACCATACGAAAGCGCTCCGGCTCGAGCGTCGCGATCCGGCGGTAGCCTTCGAGCACGCGGGCGTGAAATGCCGCGGACTGCCGGTCGAAGCGGTCCTGATTGTTCGCGTCCGCGCGATCTTCATTTCGCCGGTGTGCGCGCGCCAAACCCGCTTGAACATCGAGCGCAAGACAGATCGTCAGGTCCGGCAATAAAGTGCCGAGCGCCAGCCGGTGTAAATCCCATACCCTTTCGAAGCCCAGGCCGCGAGCTTCGCCCTGATAGGCGAGAGTCGAATCAGTGTAGCGGTCAGTCACGACGATGTCGCCGCGATGGAGTGCCGGCGTGATGATCTCGGCGGTCGCTTGTGCCCGCGAGGCGAACATGAGAAGCAGCTCGGTCATCGCGGCCATCTCCGGGTGTGCGGGATCGAGCAGCAGACGCCGGATCTCCTTGCCGACGGCGGTCGTTCCGGGTTCCTGGTTTTCTACGACGGTCAGCTGCTGGTTTCGCAGCCGCTGTACGAGAAGGCGCAGCTGCGTCGTTTTGCCGCTTCCCTCGGTGCCTTCAAAACTGATGAAGAACCCGCGGTGAGCAGGCTCAGTCATACACGAAATGCAGCAGTGTTCTCAGATCTTCCCAAGCCTCGCGCTTGGCCTGCTGATTATACTGGCGCAGCAGGTACGACGGGTGATAGGTCACCATGACCGGGATGTCGCGCCACTTGTGCCATTTCCCACGCGATTTCGTGATGCCGTCTTTGTTGTTCAACAGCGCCTTCATAGCGGTCGACCCGAGCGCGCAGATGGCTTTAGGCTTAATGGCCATGAGCTGCCGGTACAGAAACTCCCCGCAAATTTCCATCTCGTCTGGGAGAGGCGTTCGGTTGTCCGGCGGCCGGCACTTCACCACGTTGCAGATGTACACATCGGAGCGGCGGATGGGGATGCCTTCGCGCGCAGCGGTGTTGTCGATCATTTGCGTGAGGAGCTGACCGGCGCGGCCTACGAACGGAAGCCCCTGCTCATCTTCATCCGCGCCCGGGCCTTCGCCCACGAATACCAGGCTGGCGCTCGCATTCCCTGAGCCAAAAACGATCGTTTTGCGCTGCTCGCATAACCGGCAGCGGCGGCAATCGCCGATGTCGGCCAGGATGTTTTCGAGTGTGTCGTTTTCGGGCGCGAGCGCCGGGAGTACGGGCGTCTCAACCACGATTTCGAGGCGTGCTTTCGCGGGCGCGGCCGAGCGGCGGTAAATCGAATCGAATCCCAGATCCCGATAGAACTCCAGCTGCGAACGAATCTGGTCTCGCGTCATCGGCAGCAGGCCTTAAGCCGTCCG
>JAFAQG010000580.1 GCA_019246575.1 Acidobacteriaceae bacterium | reverse complement strand
TTCCCGTGCCGGCAACCGCGTTTCCGCTAGCGTTTACGTTCGCTGTCTGCGCATCCGAGAATGAGTATTGTTGGAATAAGTTGTTCTGTAGCCGGTTGACATAGATATATTGCGCACCGATCTTGATGTTATGGTTGCCTTTTATCCAGTTAAGATTTGCGTCCCAATTTACGCCGGGATTTCCGCGCCGCGATAGTCCGCGCTGGCCGGCTTGCGATCCCGTGTACGGACCGGCTAATGACGTCACCATCCCGCCGTATTGCGAAACGTTCTGGAAACCCGCCTCGGTCGCCGGTCCAAATCCGTTCGGGGCCACAGCCTGGTTGAACGTGTACGGTTTCAGCATGGCGCCCGCGCGTACGTCCAAAATCAACGTCGGCGAGAACAGGTGATCGAAGCCGCCGCCGAAATCATAGGCGTGATAGCTCGCCGGGTCTATATCTACGGTGCCGGAAATCGGCTGCACATCGTGTACCCACATCTGCGAAAGCCGGCCGAACAGCGTGTTGCGCTCGCTAATGTTGTGGTCGATTCGTAACTGCCATTCGTTGTTATTGTCCGTGTGCGTGCGGTCATCGATATAGTTGCTGCCGAGAAAACTTGTCAGGTTCGGCTGAGGATAATACGCCCGAAGATACGATTGCATTGGAGCCGAAATGTACTGAGCCGGAATGATGTTGCCGGCAAAAGGCGCGACAGTGCACCTGGTCGCGGTTCCGGAGCCAGTGCACTGCGTTGAGAAAGGATTATAGATCTGCTGTTTGTAATACGACTGCGAAAAGTTACCCGTCAGCTCCGCCGGCGTCGGCACAAGAGAGAGGCCTTGCGTGGTCTGAGTGTAACGCCAGCCCTCATACCCTGCATAAAAGAACGTTTTGTTCTTGAATATGGGCCCCCCTCCTGCCACCCCAAACTGGTTCTGCCGGTAAGGAGCAGGCGCGGCAGGCGTTGTCGATGTGGAGCCGGCGCCGCACCGAGCAGGATTACAGAAGTCTTTGAATGGATCGCGCGCATCGAACACGTTGTTCCGCACGAACTCCCAGGCGGCGCCGTGGAACTCATTTGTTCCCGACTTCGAAGCGAGGTTTACAACGCCCCCGAGGACTCCGCCGTATTCCGTCTTCTCGTTGTGCGATTGAACCTTGAATTCCTGAACGGTGTCGACAATCGGCAACACACCGTAGATTGAACCGCGGAAATCGGTGTTAATGATTCCGTCCAGATAATAGAGAACCGAACGATTTTGCTGACCGTGTAGCGACGGTTTGAAGAATTGCGTACCCGGGATGGCCGTCACGCCGGCGTCCGTTGTGCTGACCCCGGACCCTTGCGCCGTAGAAACAGGATTTGCACCCGGAGTGAGGATCATCAACTGCGTGAAATTGCGTCCGTTCAACGGGAGTTCTTTCACGGCCTGCTCCGAGATGACGGTGCCCAGATTGCTCGAAGACGTTTGCAGTATCGGAGCCTCCGCGCTGACCGTAACAGTTTCGCTCACCGCGCCGACGTCCAAGGTCACGTTCTCCGTAAGCGCCTGGTTAACCGCGATCTGGAACTCCGGAATCTGTACCGTCTTAAAGCCGCTCGCCTCCGCTCGGAGCACATATGGCCCAGGCTGAACATTTATGAACACAAACACGCCCTTGTCATTGGTTTGGGTTTGACGGTCGACCTTGGTCCCCTCATTGGTCAGCGTGATGGTGGCGTTAGGAACGATTCCGCCGCTGCTGTCTTTGACGGTTCCGCTAACTTCGCCTGTGGCGTTTTGCGCGCGCAAGTCAGAGCGCAACAGGCACGTTACCAGCGCTGCAGTCGCAATCGAAATGCGAACGGTACGGGACAACGGATGGAAACTCGACACAGAACCTCCTTCGCGCCGCGGTGGGTGGGCCGGCGGATGAGCAGGCCCGGCGACTTCATTCGATTTGCTCTTGAGACGCACTATGCCGCCAACCATCTCCTGCGTTTCTTGCGAGTTCCTGTCTGTTGTAAGGGTAAAGGAATACCTCGTAAATGTGCTGAGGCGCTGCTGCAAGTTATTGCGCGGCACCTAGCGCGGTTTGGCTCGCTCACTGAGCTTCGCAGCTCGGAATGCCGCTTGCTTGCACAACCGGTTCTGATGCCGGCTCCTGTGCGGTTCTGCCTCGGAGTTGCTGGTTTTTGAGTTCCTGGTGGGTGGTTTTCGAGATCAGGAGAGACATGCGGGCTTGGTGAACTTCGTCTTTGCGGGCTTCGGACTTCGCTTTCCGGAAATCGGCGACGTCTTTCTCGCGTTGTTTGCGCTCCTGCGATTCGAAGCCAATTTTTGAGTCTTCGGCTCGCTGACAAAGCGCGGCCTCATCCAACCGCTCCTTGCGCCTTTGCGCTCTGAGGGTTAGCAGTTCTTTCAGGCATTTATGAAAGGCGCGCTGGTGCGTGGTCTGGTAGCGGATCATAAGCGCGAGCTGCTTTTCATCGAGACACACTCCGGTTTCGCTGCTAAAGCAGATGTCCTGCATCAGGATGGCGCGCTGCGCGAGCCAGTGGTGCTGGGCCATGTTGCGGACGAGAAGTTTTTCTGTCG
>JAFAQG010000571.1 GCA_019246575.1 Acidobacteriaceae bacterium | reverse complement strand
GTGAGGACGCGGTCCAGACGATGGATGAGACGGCAAGTTATCGGGTTTTATGCTTACATGCTGTTGATCCTTGTGATGACTCTCGGTAGCGATCACCACGGCTTTCGCCATTTCACGTACGCAACGAGCCCCATTTTCATTGCGCTGCTTGTGTGTTGGCGATGGAGCCAAGGACAGCAGTTTCCACACGTGCGGGCGTACGAGGCGGCCGGGCGATTCCTTGGCCGGGCATTGCCGTGGTTGGCTGGGGCGTATTGGGCAGTTTACCTGTGGATGCCTGCAGGCGGCTGGAGAGAGGCTCTGATGGACAGCCCTGTGCTGCTCTCATGGCTGGTAATCTTTGTTGTTTCGTTGCCGCTTGTTATTGAGATGTGGACGGAACCGGATGGGATCGGCGAGTCAACAGTCCTTGCTTCCGGGACCGGTTACGAAATCCGCTGATCGACAAGAATGACGCCTTTGCCCTGCCCTTCTTCGATAATGCGACGCCGCTCGGCCAGGAGTTTTTCGATATTGGACATCTGATCGCGACGCCAGCCCACGCCAGCTTGTCGGAATAAAAACCGCAACTGCATTTCATTCGACGTGTAACGGCGGGACCAATCGAGCTTCGCGATCAAGGCCTGGAGCCCCGGATCCGAGCCTGCGAGCGTTTTGGCTTCGTCGAGCATGCCGGCAGCGGACTCGAAGCGTTCGATGTATGTCTTTTGCTTGTTCGTTTCGAGCGTTGTTCCCGGAATACCCACCGCGTGTGGAACGATTTCTTCGACCAGCCGTAAGTAACGTAAGACGGGCAAAGCTGCAGGACCGTAGCGGGCGCGGGCATAATCCGCAAGCTCGGCATCGACGTCGAGATCTGCGTTCCACAGCAGGCGCGACGTGATGTAGTGATCGAGTTCGAAGGTCGACCAAGGCGCGGGTTCCGAGTATGTTTCGAGACCGCCCAGCTGCATCGAACGATAGCGGCGGATTTCTGTATCGATCAGGTGCGGTATGAGGATGGGAAGCGAGCGCCACTGGTACTTGGTGATGTAGGAATAAATCGTAACTTGCGCAGGGTCGATGATCCCGTGGGTCCATTTTTCGAGGTAGTTCGCATATATCGCGTTTTCGGAGTTCGACGGATCGAACAAAGATGTTTCGAAGCTGCGGGCGTATGCCGAGAAAGACATGAGCAGCGACGGGACAGGGCGCTGGGTTTCGGGCGGCTCGACGAAGCTCGAATAGGCGTTGAACTGAATTCTAAGTTTCGGAAATTCGCTTTTGAGCGCGGCCGCGAGCGTATTGAGCAGCCTGATCTGCCGGTCCGACGGGCTGCCGAGCGCTACGTCTTCGGGCGCTTCGGACCAGCGCGTCATATCGGGCGGGAGGCAATCGAAGATATGGATTTCAGGGCGGGCGCGAAGATACTGGCGGACGTTCTGAATGAAAGTCGCCATCGCTTGAGGGTTCGAGGTTGAAAAGACGGTATTCGGTGAATCGGTGCGCTTGCCGGCAATCATCGCGAACCATTCGGGATGTTCTTTGAAGTAGCGCTCAGGCGGAAGGAAATTCTGGTACCCATGGCCGCCGACCTCCAATAGGAAGGCGCGTTTTCGCAACTCGGGTATTAGAGCAGCGCGGTAGTTATCCCACTTTGCGCGGCCTTCGTGCTCGTAATCGATGGGAGAGTTTAGAGCGTTTAGCCGGAGTTTTGCCATCCAGTCGACTAGCTGCTTCAGATTCTCCGGCGTGTGAGACCGGCCCTCCTCGATGTACTTGACGCGATATGCAAACGATGGCTTTTCGATCTGGTCGAGGGAGTCGATCTGAGGCGAACTGAGATGCGGGACATATTCGCCCCTCGCCGGTGAATAGAAATCAAAATTCGGCGCGAACCACCGGCAGCCGAGTTTTTCGAGCAAAGCATAAGTCGCGTAGAGCGTTCCGCGCGACGAGGTTCCGGCAACGAACACGTGTTCGCCAGAGCGACGGAGGAGAAATCCGTCCGCGCCGAATTGCGATTCCGAAAACTTGATGCCGGAGTCTTCAGCGAGAGCGCGGCCGAGGAGGAAAGCAGGTTTGCCAGCGGGCACTGAGGCATTGGTCACCACAGGAAAGGACGAGCCGGTTATGAGCGCGAGATAGCGCGAAAGCTCGGTGGCGGCAAATTGCTCGGGCTCAAAAGGGCGTTCGGGTATGACAATGGGGACCGGCTCTCCCCGATTAACGATTTGAAAGGGCGCGGCCAAGGCGAGCAATTGCACAGACCAGATTGCGGCAAAACTGCTGACGATTCTTCGCATGTTCACTCGATGGCGGGTAGGCGGGTATTGATATGTGATATATTACTGCTCGGAGCCGGTGGTGCTATGAACGACGCTGAACCACGTTCCTTTGCGCTACCGTTCGGCAAACACTCGCTCAGAGTGGAGCTCCGCGGGGATTTGATCGAACCAAAGCGAGCGCGTGCTGTTGGAGATGAGACGCGCGCAGTGGAAGAGGCGCTCGCGCGACCGATCGGAACGCCGCCGCTGCGCGAAATCGTACACATAGGTGAGCGCGTTGCAATTATCGTCAACGATATTACGCGCCTGACGCGGACCGATCTGATTTTGCCGCCCGTCGTGAACACGTTGAATGCGGCCGGCATTCCCGATTCAGATATTTTCATCGTGTTTGCGCTTGGCATTCACCGTCCTCAAACCGATAAAGAGCGCAGACTAATTGTAGGCGACGAGATCTGGCGCCGTTTGCGGATGTTCGATCATATTTCGACCGATGATTCGAATCTGATCGAAGTGGGGACAACGAGTTTCGGAAACCGCGTCGAGATCAACCGCCAGGTTTGGGATGCGGATCGCATCATTTTGACGGGCGAAATTATTTATCACCTGATAGCAGGCTATAGCGGCGGCCGGAAGAGTTTGGTGCCCGGAGTGGCAGGCTTTCGGACCACGACTTTTAATCACAGGATGATCTTCGATCCGCGATGTAGGCCGGGCCTGTTGGATGGCAATCCCGCGCATGAAGACCTGATGGAAGCCTGCTGTATGGTCGACCCCGATTTCATCATCAATGTCGTGCTCGAGCCCGGCGGCAAGCTGGTCCGGGTGGTCGCGGGGCATTGGGAACTCGCTCACCGGGAGGGCTGCAAGACAGTAGATGAAATGCTTCGAGTCGATGTCGACGAGCAGTACGATTTGATTGTTGCCTCTGCAGGCGGGTTTCCAGTCGATATCGATTTGCGGCAGGCGCATAAGGGGCTCGAGAATGCATGCCTTGCACTTCGTCCCGGCGGCTCGATCCTCTTTTATGCCGAGTGCTCAAATGGAGCAGGCATCAAGTCTTTCGAGGAGTATGTTTCTCGGTACAACGATGAGAATGAGATGAAAGCGGCACTCGAACGCGAATTCGTGGTAGGCGGGCACAAGGCGTATTGGGTGACGAGGCTCGGGCGCTTATACGATGTGCGCCTGGTCTCGGTTCTTCCGCACGAGTTTGTTCGCCGGTGTCACTTTACACCCGTAGCGGTGGAAGAGCATGAGCACGTGCTCGCGCAAGTCATCGAAAAAAATGCCGGGGCGAAGGTGGCGGTGATTCCTCATGCGAGCTTTACATTGCCGGCGGTCGCCGCGATGGTGCAGTAAAGGGCTGATGCAGTAGAGCGGTAGTGCAGTAGAAAGGTAACTGAAATGAGCGTTACGGAAACAGCAGAGAAATACGAATTGTATGTGGGCGGCAAATGGATCGATACGCCTGAGCACGATGAGATCCGGCTTCCCTACGATGGATCGCC
>JAFAQG010000568.1 GCA_019246575.1 Acidobacteriaceae bacterium | reverse complement strand
CGTTTTGTTCGTCGGGCGGATCACGCGCCAGAAAGGCGTGACGTACTTGGTGGACGCGATCCGTTATCTACCGCCTAACACGCAAATCGTTCTTTGCGCCGGAGCTCCGGACACGCCTGAGATCGCGGCGGAGATGCGGCACAAAGTGGATGAAGCCCGCGAGACAAACCCACGCGTGGTGTGGATTGAAAAGATGATCTCGAAACCCGAGGTCATTCAGCTTTACAGCAACGCCCGGGTATTCTGCTGCCCCTCGGTGTACGAACCGTTCGGGATTATCAACCTGGAGGCGATGGCCTGCCGCGCGCCTGTTGTGGCGAGTTCGACGGGCGGAATCAAGGAGGTCGTCGTGGATGGCGAGACAGGATACCTGGTCCCGTTCGAGCACGACCCCGTAACGAGCTTCCCGACGAAGCCGGAGCAGTTTGCGCGAGACCTGGGGGCGAAGATCTCGGAGCTGCTTGGAGACCCGGAGAAGTGCAGGCGCTTTGGCGACGCGGGGCGGAGGCGTGTGGAGGAAAAATTCAGCTGGACAGCAATCGCGAATCAGACGATTGAGTTGTATGGAGCGTTGATCGAGAAGAGTAGCAGTGCCGCAGCAGGCCGGTAAAGTGTAGCCGCAGTCGGGTAGCGAACATCCCTAACTCACGGGATGGTGAGTTAAATACGATACGGGCGGGCAACCCCGGGGTCCGTCGCGCCATCTTTCCAGGCGGAGGCACTTTATGAAACGCGCTATACAGATCGCGATCTCGAGCATTTTGGGCATCGCGATGGCAGCCGTAACGCCGGCATCAGCGGCGTCATTCAATGATTCGCGGGTTGGGGCGGGAAATCAATCTGCGCACTATCGGAGCGTGGCCCGGCATGGGGATGACGGCTACCGCCGGGACGATGACACATACCGCCGTGTTGATGACGATCGGTATCGCAACTACTATGACCGCGACGCGTACCGCGGCTACGGTGACTACCGCGAGGGATACTACGATCGCGATGATCACGCCGGCCGCTCGGCTGCAATTATTGTCGGCAGCACGGCGGCAGGCGCAGCCATCGGGGCTGCTGCCGGAAACGGTCGGGGCGCGGCTGTGGGCGCGTTCATTGGGGCAGTTGGCGGAGTGATTGCGGACCAAGCTGTCCGGCACCGCGATCGTTACTAGCGCGGTGGTCCTCTCCTGGAAACACGCGCCACTCGGGAGCGCACAGCGAGGCGGTTGTGAGATGAGTCTCCTCATCTCTGGGAAGGGTTGAAACGATTCCCCCAACCCGTAATCCAACGAATCGGTCGGGGGAAACAAGCATGTCAGATAATTACAGCGGCCGCCGCGATCTTCTGGAATCCGGCGGCCTTCCTGTGTCACCTGTTAGTCTGGCGACTGCGACGCCTGTTCGAGATCCGGAGCTGGACCACGTTGACGAGAAAACTCTGTAGCCTGTTTGTGTTGGGGTTCGCGACCCTGAACGCCGCTGATTTCCAGGTGACAGATTACGGCGCCAAAGGTGACGGAAAAACCATCGACACGCAAGGGATCCAGAGGGCAATCGACGCGGCGGCGGCAGCTCATGGGACAGTGTTCTTCAAATCCGGCGTCTATCTCACCGGCGCACTGTTTCTTAAATCCGGGATGAAAATGAGCATCGGAGACGGCGTAACCATACGGGGAGTGCAGAATCTTGCAGCTTATCCGGAAATGCCGACGCGCGTGGCCGGAATCGAGATGACCTGGCCTTCCGCGCTGGTGAATATTTACAGGCAAAGCAATGTCGAACTGTCGGGCAGCGGGACGATCGACGGAGATGGCAAATACTGGTGGGACAGTTACTGGCGGCTGAGAAAGGACTACGAGCCGAAGGGTTTGCGCTGGGCTTCCGACTACGATGCCAAGCGCGTACGCCTGATTCAGGTGTACGATTCATCGAATGTGCGGTTGACCGGTTTGCGCCTGGAGCGCTCGGGTTTCTGGACAGTCCATTTGTGTTACTCGCATAACATCTCGGTCGACGGTGTAACGATCCGCAACAACATCGGTGGCCGAGGCCCGAGTACGGACGGTATCGATATCGATTCTTCTTCGACTGTGACGGTGCAACAGTGCGACATTGAATGCAACGATGACGCGCTTTGTCTCAAAGCTGGAAGAGACGCCGACGGCCTGCGTGTGAACCGTCCTACGGAGAACGTCACAATTCGCGATTGCACAGTTCGCGATGCTGCGGCTGGAGTGACGGTCGGCAGCGAGACCTCGGGCGGCATCCACGACGTGAAGGTCTCCGGAATTCACGTGCTTGGGGCCGTGCCCAAAGGCATCTGCTTCAAATCGGCTAAAACGCGCGGCGGTACGGTCGAGCGGATTGACATCGGCAACATGGATATGAGGGGCGTTCCCGCACCGGTCAGCATCACCGCCAACTGGAACCCCAGCTATAGTTACGCGCACATCCCTCCGGATAGCAAGAGCGTTCCGGAATACTGGCACAAACTGGCGCAGCAAGTGCCCCCCGAGAAAGGCTTGCCGCACTTCCGCAATGTCACTGTTTCAGGCATTCACGCAACGGGGGCGAAGCGCGCGTTCGAGGTGGAGGCGTATCCGAACGATCCCATCGAGAACTTTACATTTACTAACATCGATATTCAGGCCGAGACGGCGGGACGTATTGCGGATGCGTGGAATTGGGTCTTCACGAAGACGCACATCGAAACGAAGGACGGCAGCCACGTAATACTTAAGGACTGCAGAAACGTGAAAGGCCTTCCGTGAATCGAGCCGTGCCTTGGTGATATCGCTCTTCATCACCTGCTACAACGACACACTGTTTCCCGAAGTGGGCAAAGCTGCTGTCAGCGTGCTCGAGCGGCTCGGCCACAAAGTGGAGTTCCGCGACGCACAAACCTGCTGCGGACAGATGCACTACAACACGGGTTACCGACGTGAGGCATTGCCGCTTATGCGGCATTTCCTAAAAGTTTTCGAGGGCGCGGAGACCATCTGCATTCCGTCATCTTCCTGCATAGCCATGATTCGCGACCATTATCCGAAGATGGCGGCAGCCACTGGCGATGAAGGAGTCGTGCGCGCGGTGGAGAATCTGCTGCCTCGTGTTTTCGAGTTTTCTGAATTGCTGGTTGACAAGTTAGGGCTTACCGATGTCGGCGCATCTTTTCCTCATTCTGTGACGTTGCATCCTTCTTGTCATTCCCTGCGTTCTTTGCACGTGGGCGACAAGCCGGTCCGTTTATTGCAGCAAGTACGC
>JAFAQG010000523.1 GCA_019246575.1 Acidobacteriaceae bacterium | reverse complement strand
TTCCCCACTGCTGCCTCCCGTAGGAGTCTGGCCCGTGTTTCAGTGCCAGTGTGGCCGTGTGCCCTCTCAGGCCGGCTACCGATCGTCGCCTTGGTGGGCCGTTACCTCACCAACTAGCTAATCGGCCGCGGGCTCCTCTTCCAGCGCCCCCGTCTTTTACAATAGGGGCTTTCCCTTTTCAGGCTTATGCGGTATTAGCCCCGGTTTCCCAGGGTTATTCCCCACTCGAAGGTAGATTACCCACGTGTTACTCACCCGTACGCCGCTTTACTCACGGGTTGCCCCGCTTTCTCGCTCGACTTGCATGTGTTAAGCGCGCCGCCAGCGTTGATTCTGAGCCGGGATCAAACTCTCGTTTGATCTTTTAGAATACGCCCGGCCCGAACCCGAAGGGCTCAGCCGGGACTTTTCGCTCCGGTTTATTACTCAAAAAGTCTGACGAATTTACTTCATTGCGTCCAACCAGATTGTCAATCAACTGCGCAGACCGTCTGGCGATCACGACTGATTCGCAAAGCCAAATGCCTGCCCGGCCTCGAAAGCCGTTAGAGCCTCTCGGGCAGCCCATCCAGATGTCGGAAAGTCCGAGTACGACTCAAAAAAGTGTTGGGTATTTCACCCAGAACAGTTTGGGATTTACTTCAGGACTACTTGAAAACTGCTATGGAGTCCGAAGCAGCGCTCAGCGTCTATGTCCAAGCGATACTGCTTACTATTCCCATGGGGCGACAACATCGCCCTCAGCTACTCTATCAAACCTCTCTCGACCTGGCAAGTAGTACTGTTTCTTTCTCCAGGCCTAAGCCGCCGGTTCTTGGGGCGGCTTTTTGAGAATAACAGACCCATTCGGGCCGGGCAAGCGGAGGGTACGCAATCTTTGTGGAAAAGCTTACAGTTTACTCTCTCGTCTAGATCTGGCGTGGAGTCAGCAGCTTGCACCCGGAATCGACGTCGAACAGGGCGAGATATCCACAGCATTTCCTCAGCTCGCGATACCACCACGCGCGCCAGGCGCGAAGAAAACACCGCGCACAAACGTTTTCGTCCAGAATACAGGGCAACGGGACACGCAGATTCCAGCAAGGAACAATTAAATTCCAGCGCCGCCACACTTGATGCTGGGCTGTAGAGCGAGATTCCGTTGCATGCTTGCTCAGCAGTTGAAGGTGAGGCCAGCCACCGTAGCCACAACGCCTGCAATCGTGATCACCTGGCCGGCCACAGGGATCGCCTGCATTGGTAGTCCCATGACAGCGTCATAGTCCTCCCCGCCGTAGTCATCGTAATAATCGCCGAACCAACCTTCCTCGCCGTCGTCGAGACTCTCTTCAGGATTGTTGCCCTGCACTCGGACCAGCCGTACTGGGCCATCCATAGCGAAAACAGCCGGAATGGCTTTCGCTTCCGGAAACGTACGGGGGATTCTCAGACCAGCTACAGGCGCGGTCGTCGCGTGATAATGGAACCCGCGCGACACATCGCGGGCGATATACCCTGGACCACCACTCCGCTTGGCTTCGTTCAGCACTGCTTTGACACTCGATTCCGGGACGTAGATGTTTTGCGAGTAGTACGACAGTGGGACCTTCGAACGTTAGCCTCCCCCACACAAAGGCTGTCAACTTTACTGTGTACTGAAGGTCCTACCATTCCGCAGGTGCGAGATCAAATTGCACCGGGCGGGGCATGGTCATGGTCCAACTAACCTCAGCCGGGTCGTTCAGAATAGGATAAGGAATTAGTGCCCAATGTCGACTGCAACTGCCGTACCTCTTAGGGAATATCTGGAGACGACCTACCGTCCCGATTGCGAGTACATCGACGGCGAACTCCTGGAGCGAAATGTGGGCGAATGGGACCATAGCCGGTTGCAGATGCTGTTGAGCGCCTACTTACATACGCGCGAAAGACAGTTGCGGATCGTAGTCGTCGTCGAGCAGCGGGTGCAAGTCAAGCCAATCCGCTTCCGGGTACCGGATATCTCCGTTTTGCTCCGGCCCCCTTCGAGCGGAATTGTGACCGAGCCTCCGTTTTTATGTATCGAGCTTCTGTCTCCGCGCGACCGCATGCAAGAGATGCAGGAGCGCATCGACGATTACCTCAACTTCGGCGTGCGCTATGTCTGGCTGATTCACCCGAAGACGCGCCGCGCCTTCGTGTATACAGCGGACCGGGTTCAGGAGGCGAAAGACGGCGTCCTCCGCACAGAAAATCCCGATATTCGCGTGGTCTTGTCCGAACTCGAGGAACGCTAATTACCGCTTCATTTCCAGCCGCGCGTACAGCGGATAATGATCGGAACCCTTGAACTCCCGCCTGACATCCCCGGCCGTGAATCTCGCCGGGCCTTTGACGAACATCCAATCGAGCGCCATCGCAATCGCATGCGTGCGCTCGATACGCTCCCCGGTCGCGCTTCGAAAGCCTGCCCGCTCCAGGCGGTGCAGATACACGGAAGGAAAATACTTGGTGTTGAGGTCCCCGCCGATGATGACGAGTGTCTTGGGCGGGTATTGCTTGACGTCTTGCAGAATTTCCTCGATCTGCGCCGACTGAATCGGCCCGCTGCTGCGGCTTTCCAAGTGGGCATTATAAACAACCAGCAATCCTCCCGCAAATTCGAGTTCCGTCACGAGCGCGATGCGGCTTCCCAATCGCCGCTGCAGCAATGGAACAGACGACGGGATCCAAGCGTGGGGCTTCCACCACCCGGATTGGCGGCGGAACCGCAACACTCGGGAACGCCGTAGGGGCAGCCGGGTAAGCGTTGCCTGCCCGATAAATGCCTTATCGCCGCGCTCCTGACCGAGCTCTTCGAACTCGATCGCGTACGCAGCATTCAAATGCAGACTGTGGGCGAGTTCCGCCGCGACGTCCACCTGACCGGCGCGGGCGGTATTCCAATCAACTTCCTGCAACAGAAGCAGATCGGCAGCATTCCGTTGAAGCTCGGCGGCAACGACTCCGAGTCGTTCCCCACGGTCGATGTTCCACGTCACCACGCGGAGTGAGCTCAGCCCGTGGACAGGCGGCGCTACCTGA
>JAFAQG010000558.1 GCA_019246575.1 Acidobacteriaceae bacterium | reverse complement strand
GCATTTTCGCCGAAGGCGCGCTGACGGTGAACGGGAGCATCGGCGAATTTCATCGGGGGCTGGAGAAGATTACGCACGCATTAGAAGTGCCGGTGATCCCGGTGCATCTGGGAGGCGTTTGGGGCAGTATTTTCAGCCTGGACCGGCGCGCGTCCTTGTGGCGATCAATCAAGAAGCTGCCATTTCCGATTACGGAGTCATTCGGCAAGCCGATGCGTGAACCGGCTGCGTCCGAAGTCAGGCAAGCCGTGTCCGAGTTGGGCGCGAACGCAGCTCATTATCTGGTCGATGAGAACGATACGCTTGCCGCGAGATTCGTGCGCACAGCGAGAAGACATTGGACGTCCCGGGCGGTCATGGACTCGACCGGCTGCACGTTCAGCTACGGCGACATGCTCGTGGCGAGTGGATTGGCAGCCAGAAAGTTGCGTGAGATGCGGCCGCAGGAACACACGTTCGGGATTATACTTCCGGCTTCGGTTGCGTCCGCGGTGGCGAATGTTACCACGGTTCTGGCCGGTTCCGTGCCCGTGAATCTGAATTTCACCGCCGGGCGGGAGGCTATCGATTCCGCTATCCAGCAGTGCGGCATTGGCACGGTAATTACTTCCAGGCAGTTTTTGGCAAAGGCAAGAATTGAGCCGGGACCCGACATGGTCTACGTGGAAGACTTTCTATCCTTCGGAGCGGCGAGCAAGGTATGGCACTTCCTGCGGGCGCGCGTACTGCCCACTGCACGGCTGACAACGGGAAGCGCAAAGCCGAACGACCTGGCGGCAGTTCTGTTTTCGAGCGGCAGCACGGCAACGCCCAAGGGCATCATGCTGTCCCACCGAAACATTTTGTCGAATGTCGACGCGGTGAATGCGCTGTTCCAGATTCAGACAACCGACACGGTTACCGGCGTGCTGCCACACTTTCATTGCTTCGGCTTCACTTATACGTTGTGGTTCCCGCTACTGAACGGCGCAACGGCGGCCTATCATCCCGATCCGCTGGATGCAAAAGGCGTCGGGGAGTTGATCCGCAAATCGCACGCCACATTTTTGCCTGCTCCGCCGACCTTCTGCCAAACTTATCTGCGCCGCTGCACAAAGGAACAATTTGCGTCCTTGCGTTACGTGTTAGTGGGAGCGGAGAAGCTGCAGCCGGCGCTGGCCAATGCGTTCGAAGAGAAATTTGGATTGAAACTGCTGGAAGGCTACGGCGCGACCGAGATGGCGCCCGTGATTTCGGTAAATGTGCCGGATGTGTCACGCAACGGAGTGAAGCAGACTGGGTATCGCTCCGGAACCGTGGGCCGTACCGTGCCGGGTGTGGCGGCGAAAGTGGTAGATCGCGAAACCGGTGAGGACGTGGAGTGCGGGCGCGAAGGACTGCTGCTAGTGAAAGGGCCGAATCGGATGCTGGGATATCTGGGCCGGCCTGCCGAAACCGCCGCAGCGTTGCGCGAGGACTGGTACGTAACGGGAGATATTGCGGCGATCGACGATGAAGGATTCATTCGACTACTCGATCGGGAATCGCGGTTCAGCAAGATTGGTGGCGAAATGGTGCCGCATCTGGCGATTGAGGAAGTGCTGCAGCGAACTGTGCCGGGAGCCGCATGCGTCATCACGGCCGTTGCCGATGAACACAAGGGCGAGCGGCTGGTGGCGTTTGTCGCCGGGCACGAGGCAACGCCTCGCGACATTTGGCAGTGTCTGATGCGCTCCGAACTGCCGAAATTATGGGTGCCTAAGCAGGAGGACATTCGAAGCTTGACGGCGCTGCCGCTGCTGGGTACGGGCAAAGTGGACTTGCGCGCAGTGAAGAGAATGGCGTCGTTAGCATAGGGATACCGCTATGTCACAGACAGCGTTTCACGGCGGAAAATCGTTCGAAGCAATCGGCGAGGATTTTCAGGATCTTCAGCGCGCGGAGTCAATCATCAACGCCGATGTGCTGGATGCGTGGTTCGATCCGTCGCCGCGCGTGATTGAAAGACTGCAACGGTTCCTGCCGTTTCTCGCGAGGACATCGCCCCCGGTTTACGCAAGCGGCCCGCGGACGGCCATCGCGCAAAGGCGCCGGATTTCCGAAGAGTGCATCCTGATGGGCGGGGGATCATCGCATCTGATCTTCACATGCCTGCCCCGCTTGTGCCAAGGACGCGCGAGAGCGATGATCCTCGATCCGATGTACGGCGAGTACCGGCATGTGTTAGAGAACTTGATCGGGATCGAAACGATCACGTTCGATTTGCATGCCGATGAGTGTTTTCGAATCGACACCGATCGGCTGATTCGAAAAGTTCTAGCCAAAGAAGTCGATGTGGTGGTCTTGGTAAACCCGAACAGCCCGACCGGTCAGTACTGGTCGCGCCGGGAAACGATTTGGTTCCTGGACTCGATACCGCAATCGACTCTGGTGATCATCGATGAGACGTACATCGAATACTGTGGCAGCAACGAGTCAATCGAGACGGAGTGCGAGCGGCGTCCCAACCTGATCGTCTTGAAATCCATGTCGAAGGTGTACGCGCTCAGCGGTATGCGGGTCGGCTACATGGTTGCGAGCAGCGAGACCGTCAGGAAGGTTGCCGAGTGGATGCCGCCGTGGGCGGTCAGTTTACCCGCGCAAGTGGCGGCTGTCGAAGCACTCGGTGACGAGGAGTATTATCAGCGGCGGTATGCGGAGACTCACAACTTGCGGCAGGAACTGGCGTGTGCTCTGACGCGTTCGGTGGGCCTGCGCGCGCATATCCATCGAGCACCAATCTCGTGCTGGTTGAGGCGCAAACGAGTGCCCAGGCCATCCTTGAAGGCATGCAAAGGAGCGGCGTGTTCGTTCGCAATTGCGATTCTATGGGGTCACGGCTCGCCGATCGATTTCTTCGAATTGCTGTGAAGAACCGGGAACAGAATGAGCGGATCGCACAGGCCCTGGGAACAGCCGTGTGCGATCAATTTAAGGAAAGCGGCAACGAAGAGATTCTCGGGTAATCGGAAACCGAAGCACATTACAGCACTGTGTAGAGTTTCACTGTGGTCGCCAGAAAGTGCATGGTCCGGTTCAAGTTGACGGGAAACGCGCTCTGCGCCCTTTGAGCTGCGTACGCTTTTCACCAGCCGCGCGGGAGGCGGCTGGCATGAGCAAACGCACGAAGCGGAATCCCCACGCGCCAAAGCGGCCGAAATCGAAACTCGGCCTTCCGGATCTGGACCACAGCAAGGCAGCCGTGCTCGACAGCCTGCGTTCGGCAGAGTCCAAGCGAGGATATCGACACGCTATCGATGAGTTCATCGAATGGTATTGTTCTGAGCCACGGCTTTCCTTTAGCAAGGTGGTCGTTACGCGCTTTCGTATTTTCCTTGACAACCGTGGCCTGGCTGCGTCAACAATCAATGGCCGGCTTGCGGCAGTCCGCCGGCTGGCGTATGAAGCTGTGGATGCCGGCTTGCTCAGCCCAGAGTTAGCGGCCAGCATCCGGCGAGTCAAAGGCCCCAAGAAGCTAGGCGTCAGGCTGGGCAATTGGCTCACTGCAGACGAAGCACGCCGCTTCTGGCAAAGTCCTGATCCAGACACGTTGAAGGGCAAACGAAGACCGCGCAATTCTTGCCATCTTGCTCGGTTGCGGGCTCCGACGTCGCGAGTTGGCCGATCTAGAGTTCACACGTCTGCAGCAGCGAGAGGAGCACTGGGCCATTGTCGATCTCATTGGCAAGGGCGGGCACATTCGAACGGTCCCGGTACCGGAATGGGTCAAAGCGACATTGGATGAGTGGATCCATGCCGCTGACCTCCATTCCGGAAAGGTATTTCGATGCGTTTGCAGAGCCGGGAAATGGTGGGGCGATGGCGTCACGGAGCGCGTCGTCTGGCACGTGGTCAAGTTGTATGCCGCCAAAACCGGCTTTGCCGGTCTTGCCCCTCACGATTTGAGGCGCTCGTGCGCAAAGCTTTGCCACGCTGCAGGATGCGAGTTGGAGCAAATTCAGTTCCTGCTCGGACATATTTCTGTGCAAACTACTGAGCGATACCTCGGCTGCAAACAGCGTATTCGCGGAGCCGTCAATGATCGCATCGGTATCGAACCATAACGGCCGCCTGCCTCAAAGAAACGTGTCGCCGACTTCCCGTCAACTTGGATTTCTAAACGCTGGGCCGTCAGAACGAAGCCGACGCGCGGCGGACGCTACGCGTGGGCGGTGACCGTTGAGTAGAGATCGATAGAGTATCGGGCCACAAGGAGAAGCTTGTGACCCATTTACGTGAACTGATGCTGCAGGAACTGCAGCGCCGTAATTATT
>JAFAQG010000299.1 GCA_019246575.1 Acidobacteriaceae bacterium | reverse complement strand
GCCTTCACGGATCGTGAACTGGCGCAGGTTCTCAAGGAGCTTGCGGCACATGGTCCGGTCATCCGGATCTACCGCGACCAGGAACAGTTTGAGTCGGAACAGGCTCACTCCTATCGCGGTCACCCGAGCACCACGGATCTTCTCCGGCGTGTGGCGAATGTTCACATCCGGGTGAAGGGCGGTCTGGCAAAGGACCTGATGCACCAGAAGGACTATTGCATCGACTGCGCGGATCACGCGGGCACACTGCGTGAAGGCAGCGCGAACTGGTCTATCGCAGCGGAGCGCTTTCAGGATAATGCGCTCTGGTTTACTTCGGAGCCCAAAGAACTCGATGCATTCGAACGCAAGTTTGAGGAGATGTGGAATCGGCCCTCGAACCGGATTGTGCAGTAGGAGATTAACCGTGCGTATTGGAAAGTTTTTGATTGCCAGTCCGTTATTGGCCATTCCGCTGCTTGTCGTTCCGGCTGTTTGTTTCTCACTGAATCGCCCGGCGTTCCTGTGGTCCGTCATCGCGATCGGCGTCACCGTCTGGAAGCTGCGGCGCGCGAGACCCATGCAAGCGGTGTCCGAGATCCCAGCGAAAGCGGTGATACCGAGGCTGACACTCGCCACGCTTTTGCTCCAGCTGCTTGCGTTTGCCTGGATTGGGGCCGTGTGGGGACTCGAGTGGCTAGCACAAGTGATCACTCAATCTCCTGTTGCTAGCCGCATCATCGGGTGGATTCAAGGGCAATGGTTTGCCGTGTTCGCTGCATGGCTGGTTCTGTTCGCGGTCGTCTGCGGTTTATTTCGCCTCGCGGGGCCCATTCTGGCATGGCATCAGCACACGATCTTCGACGCAGCGCAATTCTCTTCGCTAATAAAAGAAAGGAGGGCCGCAACCAATGGCGTCCCGCAGTGTAAATAAAGTATTTTTGATTGGGAACCTGGGACGTGATGCTGAGACACGGTTTACGCCCTCCGGTGTCGCGTGTACTCGTTTCTCTGTTGCCACAACCCGCAGTTGGAAAGATCAGCAGAGCGACGAGTGGAAAGAAGAAACGAATTGGACGAATGTCACCGCCTGGCGCAAGGAGAACCTGGCCAATTACTTGACCAAAGGAAAGCAGGTCCATGTCGAAGGTCGGTTGCAATCGCGCAGCTATAACGACCAGGAGGGCAGAAAGGTGTATGTCACCGAGGTCATCGCCGAAGATATTATCCTGCTCGGCGGTCGCGACGATCAAGGCTCCGGTGCGCGCTCGCAACGTAGTGATGCGCGCCGAGCGACACAAGGAAATTGCAACGGCCGAGGGCCTGCAACAGCGACCGAGGATGATCAGTTCGACAATATGGGCATTACTGACAGCGACGTGCCATTTTAGCGGTTCGATAACGGCTGCGTCTGGAGATCTTCGATTGTGAGCACTGTTACGACATCGATCGAGCGGCCGTTGACGGAGCCCGAGCTTGCTGAAGTCGGTAAGCAACAGGCGCGGCTACTTCAAGATATCGGCGAACTCGTCATGCAGAAGAAGGTTGCAGTCGACGAATTTAAGTCAGCAATCGGCGAAAAACAGAAGCAGGTCGAGGATATCTCCAAGCGCATCAATCTGGGGCTGGACCGCCAGGACATTGAGTGCGATGTGCTGCTCGACACGCCCGAGAAAGGACGGAAGAGTTTTGTTGCCGTTGCCAGTGGCCAGATCGTTAAGGTCGAAGAAATGACAGCGGGCGATTATCAGAGCCGGCTTTTCGATCCGGACGAGCGTCCCGATAGTCCCGATAATGGACCGGGATCCCGTCCACCGGAATAGATGTACTTCCGGAACAGGAAATAACCCCGTGGGTGGGAGGTTCGCCTGGTTCACTGAGAGCGGGATGCGGCATTGCAATTAGCTGTTCGCACTTGACGTATGAGACGACATCGGGTTCTCGGTCCGGCACAGACGAGCAAAGAACCTGCATCATTACACAACAAGCTCTTTTATCACCATCACGCACAATGGAGAAGATCCGATGCAGGACTACGATGTCGTCTTAAAGCTGCTGTTGCGAGGGTCGGCGAAACTGCTGCTCACCGACCTGGCTGGCACAACCATCGCGCGCTGGCTAAACGTAGAGTTGCCGGAACTCGTGAACCGAACGGTCGATCTGCTCGGCGAGACGGACGATGGAACGCTTATTCAAATTGACCTGCAGAGCGGTCACGACAAGACGATGGCGCTGCGGATGGCGGAATACGCACTCGCGATTTACCGCCTGTTCGGGAAATTTCCACGGCAGGTCGTACTGTATGTGGGCGAGCCGCCCCTCAAAATGGATGACACGCTGGCCGGACCGGATCTGCAGTTCCGATACCGTCTCATCGACGTCCGCGATCTGGATGGCGAGCGCCTGCGCGAGAGCCCCGAGATGGGCGATAATGTAGTTGCCCTCCTGACGAGGTTGCGCGATCAGAAAGATACAGTGGATGAGATCCTCGGCAATCTATCAAATCTCGACACCGACGCGAGAGAATTTTATCTGCGAGCGCTGTTAACGGTCGCAGGACTGCGCGGATTGGAAGAGATTGTAGAGGAGGAAGCAAGAAAGATGCCCCTTTTGAACGATATCCTCGAAAATCGCGTTTTGGGACGCGAGTTCAAGCGTGGCGAACTCTCCCTATTGCGGCGTCAGATCGAAGAGCGGTTCGGCCCCATACCACAGTGGGCTGAAGACCGGCTTGTCGAACGCTCGGCTGCAGAGCTCGAAGAATTGGGCCTGCGTGTGCTGAAGGCCAAGACGATCGAAGAACTTTTCGCCTAGCCGGCCGCTGCCTGCAGAAGGGCCACTCCTTCGGCCACCGCGCGGACACGATTCCGAGCGTAATATTCGGTGTTCCCGCCGCCGGATACTGAGAGGCAATTGATTGAGCGCAAGTTGAGCAGCCCTCAGCGGTCGCTTCGCCGAAGAGGAGCTCAAGCGAGCGGCGGCGGCAAATACACAGGTGCTTTCCGATATGAGAGCGCGGACTGGGCTCGGACTCGAAGTCCGCGATCGCGCGGTCTCCTGCGAACCTGCGAACTGGTCCTCGTGATTCTCGGATAGAGGATCCGCGTGCAGCATTTGTGGGCTATCACGCCAGAGGTATGTGTATGCAGACACTCTTTGTGATCCCCAATACCCGGGCGTCCACTACGGGCAACTTCGTCAAGCAGTTTCAAATAAGGGAACCTGACACTGTGAGCACCGAATCGGCACACTTCTTCTTCTCTTCGGTTACGTAACGTTGATCCATCTCGCCGGGTGCGTCGAGTGCATAAATTCAAAGCGAAATGGACACGTACGGCCATGCTTGTTTCCTCCCATAGGCATTTGACGCTGTAAGACGAGGCAATCCTCCAAACCCTACACGACCTGCTGCGCTCCCATCGGTCCGTTGACCGGCATTGCGTCTGTTTTATCAACGGGGAGGTATCTCTATGCCCACTATTCCGGCTTGTACTCATCCGATCCAGTTTGATCAAGCCACTCACGTGTACGCCGTTGCCGGCATGCAACGCCCGAGCGTGACTCAAATCCTGAAAGATGCGGGTCTGATCGATACAACCTGGTATACGGATGAGGCCCGCGAACGCGGCCGAGCGGTTCATCTCGCCACACAGTTCCTGGATGAGGATGATCTCGATTGGGATACCGTTCTACCGCGGTACCGCGGCTACGTCGCGGCCTGGGAACGCTTCAAACAGGACTCGCATTTCAGTATCAGCCGCGATTCCGACGGAAAGCTCCTGATCGAATATCTCCTGTTCCAATCGGTCTCCGGTTACTGCGGCATGCTCGACCGCGTGGGCACCATCGGGGCGACCGAATATCTGATCGACATCAAAACGGGCGATCCGCAGGACTGGCACGGGTATCAACTGGCCGCCTATTCGCAGTGCCTGCCCAATCCACACTCCCGTAAACGCATGACCGTTCACCTGCGCGCGAACGGTTCGTATTCGACTCGCGAGCATGCACTCACCGCGTTTGCTTATGACTGGCAGGTGTTCGCCGCCGCGGCCGTCGTCTGGTACGCAAAGCACAGAAGGAGAAGTTCTCATGCCACAGTTTCCGCAGCGTAATCTGCTTTTGAGCAGTTCGCCGCAACCCAGCGCACTCCAGATCATCCGGCGTGTCGCCGAGCGGGAGAGCGCTATCGAGATCAGCGAGCAAGAAGAGGCGGCAGAAGCGCCTAAAGCGGCCGAGCATGACTCGGCATCGGACGATGCGCGTTCCTCGTTCAGACAACGGACCAGCGTCCTTCAGGAACAGATCCAGGCGCTGCCGTTTACGAACGTGGAGGATCTTACCAGAGCCAATGAACTGCTCGCCTCCGTTCTCTCACTGAAGGACGACATCGAGCGTTATCACGAACCGATCAAGCGCCCGTTGAAAGAGGCCCACGCCGCTGCGTGGAAAGCCGAACACGACGATCTCGATCCGGTCGTTGCGCTCGAAAAGAAGCTGAAACAGGGGATCGCCGCGCTGGACG
>JAFAQG010000011.1 GCA_019246575.1 Acidobacteriaceae bacterium | reverse complement strand
GCCCGTCACACGACAGCTCCTATTAAGTAAACTGAGCTAAATCACGCGCATGCCGCTTTCACCTGCACCAAGCTGGGGCTGTGGAGGCCCTCGCGTGAATTTCAGCCGACCCGGTCTATGAAATCCATTTCCTTCTTGTCCGTCACTTTGCTGGCCGTTTACATTTGTTGGTTGTGGGACGACGGGGCGCAATTGTGTTACGGAAAACAAGTCAGTCGTGCTTCGGTCGGGAAAGGAAGTGTGGAGCAGTGGCAACCTTGCCGCCGCAGATGAGCTATACTCCAACGACTTCGTGTGCCACTTGGTTATCGGACCGGAGTGGCGCGGAGTAGAGGGCATCAAGAACGAGGTGAGCTTCTCGACCAGTTCCCAGACCGTCGGCCACTCGGAAACTAGAGCCGAATTCTTAGATCGGCCCTCGTCTGACGGCGTAGACGAATAGTCAGTCTCCATGCCCGACACCGATTACCGAACACATGGCCGTTACACACGATCTATCCTGAACTCGCGCTCAGTTGTGCAATGCGAAGACGTTCCCACTTGGAGCCTCGTCGCCGCATACCCCCGGTTGAGCGGCAGCTTTGTCGTTCTCTAGAAGGTATTCAGGAGCACACGCCGCTGCGAAATCACCGCCGTGGAAGAACATGCTGCACGCATCGGCCAGGAACTCCGTTGCCGAGAGTGTCATCATGTGTTGCTTGTTTGCGCGGGCGTGGTCCTTTCAACGGAGAGTGATTTGTTCACCATCAAACGAAACCAGCGGGTGATTGCTGATGGCGACGCGATGAGTATAGCGGCCCAGATACCGAAGCACAGGCCTGGCCCAGCCATCGTAGACGAACGTAAAGAGCGGGAACCAGAACGAAAGCCGGCCTGACCCCGACTTCTTGGCGCGTTCCGTTATCGACAACGTAGACAACTGCAGTTTGCCCGAGTTACTCAGGAGCGGAGAAAGCGACGCACGCCGCAGATCATCGCTTGTTTCTCCGAGCGCCATCGCCCCAAAGAAACAGAAGATCCCAGGTACTCGAGAGCCGTTCAAAATGCCTCGCGTCAGGCGCGAAATCGCTCGCCGGTGTATTTTTCAACCACGTCGAGATCGAGAGAGATTCCCAGGCCCGGGGTATCCGGAATGGCCAACATGCCATCGGGGTCCAGTTGCCAGCGACTGGTACACAATTCGTCAATGAACGGCGAGCCGGTCAGATACTCCACCATGTCTGTCTTTGGACACGCGGACGCGAGGTGAAGGTCGGCCGCCAAGCCCAACGCCGTATTCCAACCGTGAGGGATGAAGCGAACACCCGAATCTTCGGCCATCCAGGCGATGCGGCGTTCTTCGCTGATTCCGCCTACCTTCGTCACATCGGGCTGTACGATATCGAAGGCTCCGGCTTCGAGCCAAACCGCAAACGATTGCCGGCGCGTGAACACCTCTCCGCCGGCAATCGGAACAGGCGCATGTTTGCGAAGCAAGGTATAGTCGTTCAGGTTATCGGGCGAGAGCGGCTCTTCAAACCAGTGCACATTGTAAGCGGAGAGCATCTCCGCGGTTCGCATCGCCCATTTGTAATCGCGCGGCCAGAAGGCATCGCTTGCGCCCGCATCCACCATGAGCCGCGCGTCCGGCCCGACAGCCTCGCGCGCGGCACTAACGATCTCTTCGTCCAATCGAAAATTGCCGCGACGGCCGAACGGACCCCAGCCGATCTTATAAGCATGAAAGCCTTGCTGCCGGATGGACAAAAGATTCTCACGTAGACGCGCCGGTTCGTACATCAGGGTCGATGCGTAGGCTAAGACGCGCTCACGATAGCGGCCTCCGAGCAGACGCCCGACAGGTTGCCGCACAAATTTGCCGAGGATGTCCCACATGGCGATATCGATGCCGCTGATAGTGTGAGTGATGGATCCGCCGCGCCCGAGCCAGAACGTGTGAGCGTTCAGCTTTTCGGTAACTCGCTCCGGCTCGAGCGGATTCTCGTTCAGATAAAGCGGCTTGAGCACTTCGAGACAACCGCGTACGATGGCATCGTTTGTATACGACGAGCCCCAACCCGTGATGCCGTCGTCGGTGTAAACCGCGATGAGTGTGTGGACACAATCCTCCGGCCGAATCTCGTTCGCCCAGCCGCCTTCAGGCGTTTTGCCGCGTAGCCCCGCTGCTTTAATCTCGACAATTTTCACGAAGCGGCTTGTCCCTTATGTTCGCGTAATGAATCGCGCCAGGTTGTCTACACGCATGCCAGCTCCCTCGTCAGAACCTTCTCGAATGCCCGAATGATATCGTCCTCATCGCGGGTCGAAAGAGAAGAGGGAATGGGTAGCAGGATGCTGCGCTCAAACAGGCTATCCGCGACCGGGCAGGTCCCCTTACTATATTCCGGAACCAAGCCACGATTCTCTGCCAGATCCCATGGGAAGTTGGAGGACACACTAGTCTTTCGAACCAGGCTCACATTGTTGTAATAGAGGTGCAGGCCCCAGTCGGTCATGAGGACATTCGAAATGCCTTGCGGATAGGTTCGGATGCCTTCGGCCTTTAGCGATTCATTCACACGGCGAGCGACCTCCGCAGTGGCATAAGTGGTGATCAAAAAGCATCCGGTATCACCCGACGGGTCTATAATGCGGCGTAACTGCACTTCAGGGAAATTCGCGAGACTCGCACGAATTCGGTATTTACTGCTGCGCATGGCGGCCGTTATGGCAGGTAATTTTCGTAATTGGACGCGCAGCACCGCCGCGCGCAGTTCATCCATGCGGTAGCCCCTTCCCCACAGACAACTCTCGCGGTCTTCAAATGCCAGACGGCCATCGGCAGTGCGGGCGTATCCCAGATCGTGAGACGCAAAGGCCCGGCGATACAGGTTCTCGTCCTCGGTTACGAGGCAGCCGCCCTCGCCGGAAGTCATGTTTTTGTTCATCTGAAAGCTGAAAATGCCGATATCGCCGAAGGTCCCCAACGCTTTCCCCCCGATGCTGCCGCCGCAGGCCTGCGCACAGTCTTCCAACAGAAAGAGGCCGCGACGATCGGCGATAGCGCGGATAGCCGGTGCATCGCCGGCGGCGCCGCTCATGTGCACCAGGATCACTCCTGTAGTCCGGGGTGTGATTCTGTCCTCTAAGGATGCCGGATCCAATGTGAACGTCTCATCGATATCGGCAAGCACTGGAATCGCACCCTGATTTACTACCGCGGCGGCCACCGAGACCCACAGATATGCCGGCACGATGATCTGCTGGCCAGGGCCCACTCCAAGCGCGGAGAGCGCTACCGAAAGCGCCCCTGTGCCGCTTCCAACAGCGAGCGCACGCTTGACTCCGAGAAAGGCAGCGAACTCAGTCTCGAACGCGTCCGCCTCATTCTGCAGATCGATACCGTAGTAGCGAAACAGGGACCTCGAGGACAGAACGCGCACGGCAGCATCGATTTCCTCCTGCCCCATATAATGGACGCCCGGAAATTCCAGCGGAAGTGGCTCTGTTCGCACCGGTGTCGGTGTAGCTTCAGCAATCTTGGTATCGCGCATAGGAACCTGTGTTACTCGTGTCAATGCTTCCTGACCTGTCGCTCCGAATCACATATTAAGCTGCTGCTCGAGGCCGCGCAATGGAAAATACTGAACATTCCTGGAGTTAACGTCACAACCGCATTCCGATCGCGGCGCAATACGCGACGCAGCGACTGCTCAGGCTTCGATTCAGAAGGACTTCATGGTTCGGTAAAAGGCTGGTTTCGTTCTTTAAATGTATTGACATGTTATTCCGTCCTTGTTTACGTTTGATCTGGCTGGGCACAGCTCAAACATGCAGGTCTTTTCTCAATTCCATATCTGGCTATCGATTCTGCTTGCGCTCGGCTCACCGGTGATGATGGCGAGCGCCGAAGGACGCGGGCCGCTACGCGTGGGCGCAGCGAAAGTGGACATCACGCCGCCCGCCGATGCCGCCCTTCCAATGGCCGGTTATGCGGCGCGAACGGAAGGCTTGAAGGGCATTCACGACCATATTTATGTGCGCGCTATTGTCATCGATGATGGCCGCACGCAGGCTGCGCTGGCCGCCTGGGAGTTGATCGGCGTTCCGAACCAGGTTTGGACGGCGGTATCGCAGCGCGTCGCGACGGAGGTGGGCATCAGCTCGGAGCACCTGCTGCTTTCGGCAGTCCACGATCATGGCGCTCCCGCCCTAAGCGGCGGATACGGGCCTGATCCCTCGCCCGCGACCGTGGCGTACACGACCAAGGTGGAGGACGCGGCGGTTGAGGCCGTGCGCTTGGCAAAATCGAAACTCCAACCGGCGCGTATGGGAATTGGAACGGGAATCGCGTATCTGAACGTGAATCGTCGCGAGCCGGTGCCGGGCCGCGACGAATGGGCGCTTGGCTACAACGAAAACGGCCCTTCGGATAAAACGCTCGCCGTCGTTCGATTCGAGGATCTCTCCGGCAAGCCGATCGCGCTTGTCATCAACTACGCGGTGCACTGCGTCATCATGGGTCATCAGAATTATGAAATAACCGGCGATTTTGCGGGCGCGACTTCCCGTTTTGTCGAGGCGCATTATCTGGGCCAGGCCCCGACCGGCGACGCAGGTCCCCGGCTGCGTCTGCGGCCCAACGAAAAGGTGGACGGAGACGGTATGGTCGCGTTGTGGACCAGCGGCGCGGCGGGGGATCAGAACCCCAATTCCATGGGCGACGGCAACGATTTCTTCCTGGTGGATGCCTTGGGCAAGATGCTCGGGGAACAGGTGGTGCGCGTATCGAGCGGAATTGAAGCATTCACGAAAGACGCACGGGTGTGGGGCGTACAGCAGGAAGTAAGCTGCCCGGGCAGGCGCTGGACGCGGGGCGCACACCCGCC
>JAFAQG010000463.1 GCA_019246575.1 Acidobacteriaceae bacterium | reverse complement strand
ATCGCAATATCAGTCACATCGGCCTAGGCGTAGCCGCCATCAACACGGCGAAGGTGCTTCGTCGCCACGGGATCAAGGCGGACGTTTGGCCGATCATTGACGCCGCCGACCTTCGCAACCGGCTCACAGGCGCGCCGGCCAAGGATGTGATCGTCTCGGCTCCCTGGATTCCGAGCGTGGAATTGCAAAAGCTCGCAATCGATTTTCCGGACACGCGTTTTGCCGTGAATTGCCATTCGAATGTCGGATTTCTGCAGGCTGACAGAAACGGCGTGAAGCTGGTGCGGGAACTGATGGAACTCGAAGCGGGGAACCACAACATTCGCCTCGCCGGAAATTGTCGCCGGTTCTGCGATTGGGCGCAGGCGGCCTTTGCCGCGCCCTGTGCTTACCTGCCGAATCTGTACTATCTCGACGAGTACGCGTTCAGACATACACGTACGAAGTTCGAAGGTGGCACGCTTCGCATCGGCATCTTCGGCGCAATCCGTCCTCAAAAGAACGTGATGAGTGCGGCCGGTGCGGGCATCGAAATCGCTCGCGCACTCCGCGCGCCCGTCGAAATCTGGCTCTCGGCTGGACGGGAAGAGGGTGGCGGGGGAACCGTCCTTTCTGCTGTGCAGGAGATGATCCACGGGCTTCCCAATGTGAACCTCGTCTTCAATAGCTGGCAATCCTGGCCTAAGTTCCGCAAAGTAGTCGGGCACATGCACCTGCTGCTGCAACCTAGCTACACGGAGTCGTTCAACATGGTCACGGCGGACGGCGTCGCGGAAGGTGTTCCTTCCGTTGTCTCCCACGCCATCGATTGGGCGCCGAACCACTGGAAGGCCGCAGTGGATGACGTGCTTGACATCGCGCGTGTCGGGCGTCATTTGCTGTCCGACAACCGCGCTGCGCACGATGGGCTGAAGGCGCTCGAAGGCTTTGTTCGCGCCGGGCTCGATGCCTACGGCGAGTACTTCTCTAACAGATAAGCATGCAATCGCCGTACGAGAAGAACCGGTACTTCTCCGCTACGGCATGACGGTAGGCCGCGAGCGTGAGTTCGCGGCCTGCAAATGCACACACCAGCATCAACAGGCTCGATTGCGGCAAGTGAAAGTTAGTGAGCATGACGCTCGTGCCGCGGAAACGAAAACCGGGATAAATAAACAGGTTGGTCTCGCCTTTGGCTGCCGTCATTTCGCCGCGCAACAGCACGGTCTCAATCGTTCGCACCGTCGTTGTTCCCACACAAAACAATCGCTTGGCTCGCCGCATGAGATCCGCATTTGCGTCCGAGATCTCGAAATACTCTTCATGCAATTCAATGTTCGAGACCTGCTCTTCTCGTAACGGGGCGAATGTTCCTAAGCCGACGTGCAACGTCACGTACGCAATCTCCGCGCCGGCGGCACGGCAGGCATCCAGCATCTCGGGCGTGAAGTGCAGACCCGCAGTGGGGGCAGCGACCGATCCGCGTTTCTCCGCAAACACCGTCTGATATCGCTCACGGTCTTGCGGGTCTGGCGGTCGATGAATGTACGGCGGTAGCGGCGTCTGCCCGAGTCTATCCAGTAAGTCGCTGATTCGCTCGTGCGCGTAAAACCGGATTGTTCGTTCGCCAAAATCGCCTGCCGCGATCACATCCGCACTCAATTCCGACGCGAAGAGAATGCTGTCGCCACGACGCACTCGTTTTGCCGGTTTCGCCAGCGCATGCCAAACGGTTTCGTGTTCATCGAGCGCGCGCACGAGAAATACTTCCACCTCGGCGCCCGATTCGCTATTGCGCCGGCCATGCAAGCGCGCCGGAAACACCCGCGTGTCATTCAGGACCAGGCAATCGCCCGGTCGCACAAATTTGTGAAAATTCGCGAACACGTCATCATGAAACGATTGCCTCTCGCGCGACACAACCAGCATGCGCGAAGCGCCCCGTTCCTCCAGCGGTTCCTGCGCGATGAGCTCTTGCGGCAGCTCATAATAGAAATCGGAAACTTGCGTCAAATCGCTATTTTAGGGATCGAAAGTTCGTGCGATGAAACCGCGGCCGCGGTCGTAGCGGATGGCTGTCGCATTCTTTCGAGCGTTGTGGCCTCCCAGCTTGATACACATTCAAAATACGGAGGCGTCGTACCGGAGCTCGCGTCTCGGGAGCATCTTCGCGCCATCGTGCCCGTCGTGCGGCAAGCGTTAGAAGAGGCATCGCTCAATTTAGAGGACTTGAGCGCAATTGCGGTGACGCAAGGTCCCGGCCTCGTCGGCTCGTTGCTTGTGGGTGTGACTTACGCGAAAGCCCTGTGCTTTGCGCGAAATTTGCCCCTGATCGCGGTCAACCATGTCGAGGGGCACATTCATTCTGTGTTGCTCGAGCATCCCGGCATCGAGTTTCCTGCGGTGGCGCTGGTCGTCAGCGGCGGCCATACGCATGTATTCGCTGTGAATCAGCCCGGCGAATACCGGCTGCTCGGCAAAACACGGGATGACGCGGCCGGCGAAGCCTACGACAAGGTCGCGAAGCTGCTCGGCTTCGGCTATCCCGGCGGACCGATTGTCGATCAGCTCGCTCCCTATGGCAATCCCCGGAATGTGAAGTTCACTCTCGCGCGCATGAAGGGCAACGAGCTCGATTTCAGTTTCAGCGGCTTAAAAACTGCCGTGCTGCGCTGGACCGAGCAGCACAATATTGCCGGCGAAATCGCACAGCGCCGCAGTCTTCGCAATCCGAGCCTGGATGAACTGCTCGCCGCGACACCGCAACGTACACTCGATCTGCTCGCGGCTTTTCAGCACACAGTCATAGAAGAGCTAATGCGACGCGCGATCGCCTCCGCCGAACAGATCGGCGCGGAATCGATCATCGTTGCAGGCGGCGTCGCCTGTAACACCGGGCTGCGAGCAGCAGCGGCGCAGCAAAATGGATTGAGGTTTTACTTTCCGTCGCCGAAATTATCGACCGACAACGCCGTCATGATCGCAGCGGCCGCATTCCCGAAATACGAACGCAAGGAGTTCGCGGGCTACGATCTGAAGGCACAAGCGAGTCTGATGCTAGCTTGAGGTATGGGTCCTCAGGCTCCCGGCGAACACCCGAAATTGCCGATTCCCGGCGTGCAAAACATCATTGCCGTCGGCTCGGGGAAGGGCGGAGTCGGTAAGAGCACGATTGCGGTAAACCTCGCAATCTCACTCGCAAAACTCGGTCATGCGGTCGGACTTCTCGACGCCGATGTCTACGGTCCCAACGTCCCTCTCATGATGGGCGTCCGCGAAACACCGCACGCCATCGGTCAACGGATTCAACCGCTCGAAGCGCATGGTGTTCGCGTTATGTCGATGGGATTTCTTAATCCCGGCGATAAGCCGCTTGTGTGGCGAGGGCCCATGCTGAACAGCGTCATCCAACA
>JAFAQG010000693.1 GCA_019246575.1 Acidobacteriaceae bacterium | reverse complement strand
GTGGTGCACGGCACGAACAGCGCGCTCCAAGCCATCCAAGCGCACCACGATCCCGATCGTGATCTCACTCGATCCTTGCGCAATCGCGATTATGTTGATCTTTTCGCGCGAAATCGCGGTGAACACACGACCCGCCAAACCCGGTGTCCCCCGCATCCCCTCACCAACCACTGCCAGCAACCCGACGTTTTCATCAACCTCGATGGGTTTCAGGTATCCATGCGCGAGTTCAATCGAAAGATTGGCCGAGAGCGCTTCCAGCGCCGGCTCCACCTCATGCTTTCGAATCAGGAAGCAAAAACTCTGCCGGTAGCTGGAGCTACTGAATACCAGAATCTCGACATTCGCCAACGCAAGCGCATCCAGCGACCGGGCCATCAACCGCGTTCCGCTTAGCGCGGCGCTTGCAGGCTCCATCGAAATGAGCGCCACATTCGACATCGATGTGACCGCCCGCGGCCCACGCGGCTCCTCGAAGTGCGAAACGATCTTGGTTCCCGTCTTTTCGGGCGCGAAGCTGTTCTTGCTCCAGACCGGAATCGCTTTATCAACCAGGGGCGCCAGCGTCCGCGGATGCAGCACCTTGGCCCCGTTGTAAGCCAGTTCCGCTGCTTCCGCGTATGTCACCTGATCCAACACCGCGGCATCCGATACCACCCTTGGATCGCCGGTCATGATCCCGTCAACATCGGTCCAGATCCAAAGCTCCTCAGCATCCAAGGCGGCGGCGATAATGCTTGCTGAAAAATCAGACCCGCCGCGCCCCAAAGTGGTCGGCCGCCCATCGACCGTAGCGCCGTTGAATCCGGTGACGACGGGCACACCCCCGCTCGCCAGTATCGGTCGAAGTCTCGCGCAGCACTTAGCGGTGGTTTGTTCCATCAGAGGGGACGCGTTTCCGAATACGGCATCCGTGACAATCACCTCGCTACCGCTGACCGCCGTAGCCTCGATGCCGGTCGATTTCAGGTACTCGGATAAGAGAGCGGCGGATAGCTGCTCGCCGATCGCAATTGCCTCATCCACGGACTTGGGAGGGCGTTCACCGAGCATCGAGATGGCACGGGCGATTCGGCCGAAAGCGGCAAGGAGGGATTCGATCGCATTCAGTGCCGACGCCGCGTGTTCACCGGCATTGCCCAGCAACTCCGCAACCGCTGTCGCGTGGCGTGACGAAAGATCGCGAATGGCACTGGCGATTGCATCCTGATCACCAACTTCGGCACGGCGCAGAGTCTCAATGAGCAGGTCCGTTACTTTCGACATCGCCGAAACGACGGCCGCAACCGGGCGTGTTCGATGCTCAGCCGCGATCAAGCTTGCGGCCGTGCGGATCCTCTCGGCGGTTCCCATGCTGGTGCCGCCAAACTTCATTACAAGCAGGTTTCGTGGTTTGTTGGCCTGCATCAAACGCAACTTGCGAACCGACCTAGGAATGTGTAATTATTCATAAAGGTGAATAAAAATGCAGGACTGGTGTAGCTAATGGCTAGCCCCGTGTATCAGCCAGCATCGCATGTGCGTTCGTTTGGGTTGCGCCATGACTTAGATTTGTCGAGCGAGGAGCGAATCGCGATTCTTGATTTGGCCGCGCAGATGAAGCAATCTCGCCAACGCCACGCCTCTGCGCTGAAGGGCCGCTACGTCACACTCCTGTTTGAGAAGCCATCACTGCGGACCCGGTTCACCTTCGAACTGGCTGTCAAACAGCTCGGTGGCGATTTCGTGCTTCAAAGCGGGTTGATCGCTGAGCGTGAGCCATTGAAAGACGTCGCTCGTAATCTCGGCCGCTGGACCGACGCCATTGTGGCCCGCACGTTCAAACAGGAGACGATTGAGGAACTGGCCCGCTGGTCCGGATTGCCCGTCGTGAATGCGCTTAGCGATCTGTACCACCCGTGTCAGGCGCTTGCGGACATGCTCACGCTTCGCGAACAGTTTGGCCGTCTGCGCGGCCTGCAGCTGGCATTCGTGGGTGATGGCAATAACGTCGCGCATTCGCTGCTCCTGAATTGCGCCGGTCTCGGAATTCACTTGACGGTGGCTACGCCCGGTGGATACGAGCCCAAGGGCGAGATTGTCGCCAGCGCAGAACGCCTGGCGAAGCTCTCGGGCGCGGAAATTACGATCACGAACGATGCGCCAGCCGCCGTGGCCGGCGCGAACGCGGTGTATACAGACGTTTGGGCTAGCATGGGCCAGGAGTCGCAAGCGGACGAACGCAACAACCTTTTTGCTCCATACCAGGTCAATTCCAAGCTGCTCTCTCATGCGCGGCCCGACGTGCTTTTTATGCATTGCCTGCCCGCCAAGCGGGGGTTAGAAGTCACTGACGAGGTCATGGAGTCCGCAGCATGCATCGCTTTTGAGCAGGCCGAGAACCGTCTCCATGCGCAAAAAGCTCTTCTGGTCAGGTTATTGCAATAACAGACGGTTCGGACATCAGAGTCAAACTCCCGCCGTCGGACGGCTGCATAGATCTTGGCGCTGCCGCAAGAGCTTATTACTGTAATTGATGAAGAAAGGCTTTCGTCAGGGGCAAATCCTGAAGCTCATCCAGCGGCGCAACATCTATACGCAGGAAGAACTGGCGAAAGAACTGCAGCTTCTCGGAATAACCGCCACTCAGGTCACGTTATCTCGCGATATGCGCGAGCTTGCGCTTGTCAAAACACCGGAGGGGTATCGGCAACTGCCGGTCGAAAGCAGTGGTCCAAGCCTGGCGGATATCGCGGACGAATACTTACACGACATCAGCGTCGCGCAGAATCTTGTCGTGCTACACACGTCTCCCGGCAACGCTAGTCCGCTCGCCGTCGCGATTGACAAACGGAAATTCCCGACCGTGGTCGGTACTATTGCTGGCGACGATACCGTGCTCGTGATTGCGCCCGACCAGCACTCGGCCATGCAGTTTCGCGACGAGATGTTGAAGCTCGTGGTCCGTAGCGGACCATAGTTGGTTGACTACCGCCGATCTGCGTGCGAATGATGGCGCTCCGCGTGGGCGTGGTTATGCGCAGCCGTTATCCGGCAGCCGCTGTCG
>JAFAQG010000688.1 GCA_019246575.1 Acidobacteriaceae bacterium | reverse complement strand
CTTCGAGCGTGAAACAGTTCAGGTCGGGCATTTTGACTTTCGCGATCTCTTCGACCTGCTTCTGGGTGATCTTTCCAACTTTGTTCTTGTTCGGCTCAGGGGATCCTTTGGCGAGATTGACGGCCCGTTTCACCAGGACTGCGACGGGAGGAGTTTTCGTGACGAAAGTAAACGAGCGGTCGGAGTAAATCGTAATCACGACTGGAATGATGAGGCCTTCCTGGTCCTTCGCCGAGGTCTTCGCGTTGAAGGCCTTGCAGAACTCCATGATGTTGACGCCTTTAGGACCTAGAGCCGTACCAACGGGCGGTGCAGGGGTGGCCTTTCCGGCCGGGATCTGCAGCTTAACGTAATCGGTAACTTTCTTTGCCATGACTTAGTGCTTGCTGTGTGTTTCCGGTGTTAGATTTTTTCGACCTGCAGGAAATCCAGTTCAACTGGAGTAGAACGGCCGAAGATGGTAACCATCACCCGGAGCGTGCTCCGCTCCGTATTGACCTCGTCCACCTTGCCGGAGAAATTCGTGAACGGCCCGTCGATGATTTTGACGGTCTCGTTCTTCTCGAACGTCATCTTCGGGCGGGGACGCTCGGCGCTCGCGGCCTGGCGGTAAAGAACTGCATTCACCTCATCGGCGGTGAGAGGCACAGGCTTGGTGCCGCCGCCGACAAAACCCGTCACGCGAGGTGTCGATTTCACTGCGTGCCACAGTTCGTCATCCATCTCCATCTCGACGAGAACATAACCGGGATACAGCAGCCGCTTGCTGGTTACTTTTTTCCCGTTTCGCAGCTCGATGACTTCCTCAGTGGGTATCAGAACCTGTCCCAGTCTGTCCGCAAAACCGAAAGCCTGGGCGCGGGATTTCAGAGACTCCGCTACTTTCTGCTCGAAACCTGAGTATGCGTGAATGATGTACCAGTTTTTTGCCGGCCCGGCGGGTTGGTCCGGTGGCGGCGCGTGCTGAGCACCGCCGTCGTGTGCGGGTTCTGGTTGCGTTTCGTCCTCGATCCCGTGTACGCCGTTGTCCGGTTCCGCGTGGATCTCTTCGCGCGATACACCCTCGTCTATGTCCAACTCGTCTTCATCGCCATATGCGGCGTCGGATGACAGCTGGTCATCATGCAATTCGTCTTCATCCTGGAGCGAGTCGTGCTCAGTGCCTTCCTCGCTCACTTTTTCTTCTGCCATGACTACACTCTTAATTGATGGGTATCAGCCACTTACTGGAAATACTTCAGAATCTTGGTGACGATGGAATTTACAACGACGTCGACGACCCAGAAATAGGCAGCGAAAAGAAATACCGCTGCAATGACGACACCGGTGGTTCCTCGTACTTGCGGCCATGTGGGCCACGATACACGACGCATTTCGGCCTTGACCTCTTCGAAATAAGATTTGGTCTGTTCGGGCCAACTCGTTGCCTTACTTAATTCCATCTCAGTTACCGAATTTCACTCTTTATGTATGTTTCCTAACGAAATAACCTTGGCAGGGGCAGAGGGATTCGAACCCCCAAAGGCGGTTTTGGAGACCGCTGGTTTACCGTTAGCCTATGCCCCTCTAAATAAGCCTCTACAGACTATCAGACGTGCGGCCAGCAACTCGGATGCGGCAAACACGGTGGTGTGACGGACGCGAATTACTTTGTTTCGCGATGCACCTGATGCTTGCGGCAATACGGGCAAAATTTTTTGAGCTCCAGACGCTCGGTCGTAGTTCTTTTGTTTTTTGTCTTGCTGTAGTTGCGGTTCTTGCACTCGGTGCACTGGAACTGAATGATTTCTCTCGGCATACTACTCGACGATCTCCGTTACTGTTCCAGCTCCGACCGTTCTGCCGCCTTCGCGAATGGCAAAGCGCAGCCCTTTGTCCATGGCGACGGGCGTAATCAAATCGACTTCGATCGAGACGTTATCGCCCGGCATCACCATCTCCATGCCTTCGGGCAGCTTCGCCACTCCGGTCACGTCCGTGGTCCGGAAATAAAACTGCGGCCGGTACCCGTTGAAAAACGGCGTGTGCCGCCCGCCTTCTTCCTTCGACAGCACGTAGACTTCGCCTTTGAACTTCTTGAACGGCTTAATGGTGCCCGGCTTGGCAATGACCTGCCCGCGCTCCACTTCGTTCTTTTCAATACCGCGCAGCAGCAAGCCGACGTTATCGCCGGCGCGACCTTCGTCCAGCAGCTTCTTGAACATCTCGACGCCCGTGATGACCGTCTTGCGCGTGTCGCGGAAGCCGACGATCTCCATTTCCTCGCCGACCTTGCAGATGCCCTTCTCGATGCGGCCCGTTACGACCGTTCCGCGGCCCTGGATCGAGAAGATGTCTTCGATCGGCATCAGGAACGGCTTGTCGATGGCGCGCTCGGGTAGCGGAATGTACTCGTCGACTTTCGCCATCAGCTCGTCGACCGTCTTCTCCCACTTCTCTTCGCCGTTCAACGCGCCCAGCGCGCTCACGCGCACGACCGGCAGATCGTCGCCCGGAAACTGGTAGCTCTTCAGCAGCTCGCGGACTTCGAGCTCGACCAGCTCGAGCAGCTCCGGATCGTCCACCATGTCGACTTTGTTCAGAGCCACGACGATGTACGGCACACCGACCTGGCGCGCCAGCAGAATGTGCTCGCGCGTCTGCGGCATGGGACCGTCAGTCGCGGCGACGACCAGAATCGCTCCGTCCATCTGGGCTGCGCCGGTGATCATGTTCTTGATGTAGTCGGCGTGACCCGGACAGTCCACGTGCGCGTAGTGGCGGTTGGCGGTCTCATATTCGACGTGGGCCACGGCAATGGTGATGCCGCGCGCTTTCTCTTCCGGCGCGTTGTCAATGGAATCGAAGCTGCGGAATTTTACCTTCGGGTTGTGTTTTGCGAGCGTCCTCGTGATCGCCGCGGTCAGCGTCGTCTTGCCGTGGTCGATGTGTCCGATCGTGCCGATGTTTACATGCGGCTTGCTGCGATCAAATTTCTCTTTCGCCATATGCTCTCAACCTGGTCCTCGAATCTGGTTAACTTCTTCGTCCTTGTGGGGGAAAGAAGGCGGAATTCGGAGGGTGCCGGCGCACCACAAAACAGCGCTCAGGACGTCTGCTCGCCGATGTGCGCTGATTCTAGCGCACAAAGACATCCCTCATGCGCGAAGATGATGACACACCCTTTTCGATGGTATCATGCCGTTGCCAGTCGCGCGTGAGCATGTGTTCGGCGTTCAGATGGTAAGCCACGAAACCGCAGCATCAACACGGTTAGCGCAAAGTTCAGGTTTTCGTAACGTGCGCGCCCGCGTGACGTGGGCATGGATTTGCGGTTCTACTGTCTTGCTGTATTGGCTGTGTCTGCAATTCTTTTTTCCGCACTATTTCAATCCGCTCGCCCCGTTTCACGTCGATTGCTATCTGTATGCCGCTGAGCGCGCGCATAGCCTGCAATTTCTGATCTTGCATTATCCGAGACCGGCCGCCTGGGCGGCAATGCACTTACTTGCGTACCTGGGGTTTCGCGGTCTCATGGCGGGCGAAATTGTCATCGCTGTCGCGGGCGTGTTGTTGACCATCGCGCTCGCTGCGCGGCTCTTCGGGTTGACGGACACGGCTATCGTCGAAGCAACCGTTCTTTATTGCTTCCTGTTATTCGCTCATCCCGATTTTTACTTCGAGCACCGGCACGACCTTCCGGCAGAGGTCTCGTATCTGTTTCTGATGCTGGCGCTCCATGGCTGCATTTCTTGGGTCAGGAGCCGCAGCCTCCCGGCGCTTGTGGGAGCGGTAGTCTGCGCTGTAGTATTCGTGTTCGCGAAGGAGACGTTTTTCCTTTCCGCGGTGTGCCTGATGCTCGGGTTGACATGGACGGATCGCCGGCACCGGCGCGATTATGCGGCATTCACATCATTATTTATAGTTCTGGAGGTGGCCAGCCTTGCTTGGGCGCGGCATGGAAACAGCCCTTTCGTCAATCTCCAGGCGACAGGACAAGACGCGTATCGGATAGATTTATCGCCCGGCAGCCTTTTCCCTCTGTATTGGTATTACCTCCGCCACGCGTTTACGCCGGCCGCAGCGGTGTTGGTCATCGGCAGCGTATGGATTAGCCGCAAGCGCAACGATCTTGCTCTTAATTTGGGCTTCTTGGTCGCCGGGTTAGCTCCGTACTTACTACATGCCGCGTTGCCGAACCACACGTATGAGGAATATGCGTGGATCGGCGCGCCGCTCGCATATACGCCTTTGCTCGTAGCGGCCGGTCGCGGTGAGTGGTTGAGGATGCGATGGCAGGCCTGGTCTCGAGGAGCGCGGGGTGTCGATGCAGCTTCAAGCGAGCTGCTCGTTACCGATTTAAGTAGGTCGGTATTACGTCATTGCGGGTCGTGGTGCATGGCCCTGCTTTTGCTGTTGTGTGTGATC
>JAFAQG010000160.1 GCA_019246575.1 Acidobacteriaceae bacterium | reverse complement strand
GTTGCGGAATTGCGGACGCGGCGAGGTTGGAGTCAGGAAAGATTGGCAGACAAGGCCCACCTTTCGGCTCGTACCATACAAAACCTGGAGAGCGGAAACTTTACGCACCCGGCAACAATCGCTAGAGTCGCCGAGGCCTTAGGAGCCAGCATTACTGACTGCATTGCGGCCGGGCACGCCGGGTCAATGTTCCCGGCCGCCGATGCTTTACCGGCTCACTGCCCCTACCGCGGTCTGCTCGCGTTTCAGGAGGAAGACGCAGGTCTATTTTTCGGCCGCGAGTCATTGGTCGAGCTGCTCAGAGAGAAGATCAAGCAGAAGCCTATCCTCCAGGTATCCGGGCCTTCGGGAAGCGGCAAGTCTTCCTTGATCGCGGCGGGCTTGGTGCCTGCGCTTAAACGCTCCGATTCCTGGCAGGTGCTGTACTGCCGGCCCGGCGCCGATCCGTTTGAGTCTATTGCGTCCGCCTTGATCCCAGAACTGGAGCCGGATTTGGATGAGATATCCCGCGCTGAACGCCTTCCTAAGCTCCGTGGGGTTCTGGAAGGGGGCCAGCTCAGCTATTTGCTCAAGCAGGTTTTCGTGGCCTGCGGCAGTCGAGGGCTCCTACTATTGATCGACCAATTCGAAGAACTGTACACGCACTGCAGCTCGCAACATGTTCGGGATGGCTTTCTTGATGCTCTTTCGAGTCTTGTTGGTGTCGGGCATGTCAAAAGCGGGCCTGGCGTTAGGGTCTTGTACACGATACGCGCCGACTTCGTGAACCGGGTGCTTTCTCATCGGCGCTTCACGGATGCCATTCAGGATGCTGACGTGAAGATTGGCCCGATGACTTGCGAAGAGCTTGATTCGGCGATACGAAAGCCAGCAGCGCTTTACAGTGTGGAATTTGAAGACGGACTGGCCGAGCGCATCCTAAATGACGCCGGTTCCGAACCGGGCAGCTTGCCCCTTTTGGAATTTGCGCTCGCCGAACTGTGGAGTCGCCAGCGCGATCGCACGCTTACACATTCGGCGTACGAGAAAATTGGCCAACTGTCCGGAGCCATTGCCCAGCGAGCTGAAAAAGTATTTCGTAGTCTCAATTCCGGCGAACAGGAAGTGGCCCGGCACATTCTTACACGGCTAGTACGTCTAGGGGACGAAGGCGGCGAAGACACACGTCAGCGGATTCCGTTTTCGGCCTTATATAGCGAGGAGCTCAACGTGATGGCGATGCCGGACGGGCAGGGACAAGCGCTGCGCTCGCGATTGCCGGCCCTGCCGCTTAGCGCACTACATTCGGTGTTCTCTACTGCAGTGCCAATCGATCTGCCGGACGATGATGACGCGGATCTTGCTAGGAGCCTAAAACCGGGACAAAAGCTTGACGATCAAACATTCGCACTTTTGCGTGATCTGCAATTACGGGGCGCAAGCGGCCTCGCGATTGAACTGCTGAATCCCCAGCTCGATGGGATCTCCGATCCCCATGTACGCCTGAAATTCGCTTCGATCGTGTTCGACATGATGCATGTGCGTGGCCGTTACGCGGACGCTGCGGAATTGATACGCCAAGAGCTGGCACTTCATCCGCTGAATGCGGACGAACACACGCCTGCGCTGCTATCTCTGAGAATCCGGCTCGTGCATCATCAAATGTTCTATCGACCGGTTCCCGAACTCTGGCAGCAAATGCTTGATCTGCTCGGATGCGTTGATTGCGGCAGGGACCCCGAATGTTATGGCGAGATTCTCTACATGCTCGGCGGCAATCTCGGAACGCTCAAGGGAGATTACCGTGTGGCCCGGCAGTACCTTGTGCGTTGCGTCCGGCATGCGCGGCAAAGGAAAGACCAGTATCTGCTCACCCGCTGCCTTCGCAAGTACGGGGATCTGCTTCGGTTCGAGGGACACTTGCAGCTTGCGCACATGACGTTGACGGAAGCGCTACGATTATCGGCGCGCGGGCGTGGTACGCGCCAGCGAATCTATATTCTCGGCTGCTTGGGTGATCTGGAGCGCCAAAAGCACAACTATTCCGCCGCAACGGAATATTTTGAACGGGCAATCGAGCTTGGACGATCCACTTTCATTCCCGGCTGGCTCGGTAATCTTCATCTCGGGCTTGCAGAAATCGCGATCCATCAGAGTTCTTTCGATCAGGCCAAGGTTTTGCTTGACCAGGCCGAAGCGCACTATCGGAACACACATCCTCGGCATTGGTGGGGCGATATCCAGGTTGCGTTGGCGCGGAGCCGGCTTATGCGTGCGGGCGGTAATCGGGACTGGCCGGAGTTGGCGCGCATGGCTCATCGTGAGGCCACGGCGGCGGGCTACAGCAGGGATGCGGCTTTTGCGACCGCGCTGCTCAGCGGAGATCGCCATCCTCAAAATGTTTTGATGTTTCTGTGACGCAGTAGCGACGCGCAGCGCGGATCGCAACAGAACCTCTATGCCCAAAATATTAAAAATCAGCACAGAAGAAATAAACCAGGCGCTTCAAAACGTTACGCGCCAGTACGTGGTAGGGAATCTACAGAAGCCACAGAGGCTTCACCACATTCCGAACTCATTGATTGAGATCGGCATCACGCGTTATGAAGCCGAAGCCAAAGTGGAAGCTCCTCATAGGCACACACAAGCATTCGAATTTCAATACATGACATCGGGCCTGACGGCATATTTGGATATGACCACCGGCGAGGAGCACATATTTCGCAAAGGTGATTTTTACGCAATCGAACCAGGCGTTGTTTACGCGCAGAAGTCGGCGCCAGGCACGCAGATCCTGTTCATCAAGGTTCCGCCCGGAAACGACAAGGTGCCAGTGGAGACAACTCCCGAAGTGGAGGCTTGGTTTCACGAACCGATCACGGATTAGAACGGAAGCTATGCCACGACGCGATTATTATTACGATCCGGAAGCCCCGAAGCCCAATTCGATTCGACCCGCGGCAGCGGTTGCATTGTTCGATTCGAATGGGAATATTTTGCTTCTTCTTCGGAAAGACAATGACAAATGGACGATGCCCGGCGGCACGTTGGATTACGGCGAGTCATTGGCCGACTGCGCCGTTCGCGAAGTGCGCGAAGAGACTGGACTCAATATCCGAATCACAGGTCTTATTGGCACATACACCGACCCGCACATTTTGATCGCCTATAGCGACGGAGAGGTGCGGCGGGAATTTACGCTGGTTTATGCGGCTGAGATCGAATCCGGGGAGCTGAAAATTGACGATGAATCGAAGGAAGCGGCCTGGGTGCCGCTTCCTTCGGCTATTGAAATCCCGCTAGCGGAATCTCAACGGCGGCGATTGAAGGACGTAGCGGAGTATCGCAGACGCGGCGAGACGTTTTTGAGGTAGTTTATGCCAGGGGAAACGCTACAGGAGGGTGGATCAAGCAACTCGGTCTTGCCGGCCGCCGCTCATTTGAATGGTCCGAGCTCCGTAGGTATCCCGCCCGGTTCGTCGGTCCCACTTTTCACGCATTAAACCGGACATTCTGAAGAGCCGGTCAACGCGTTCTCGGTCTCCGCCGGTCCAGAATGACAGCATCCGGCAAAGCGCGGCATCGGCACGGCTATGATCGCCGTCATAATCTGATGTATCGCCGTACCAAAGTTTCCTAAACCGAGAACCACTCCTTGCGTTGAGTGCCTTTTCAATCAGCGCAGCATCCGGTAAGGCGAGAGCCGGCGTTACACTCAGTTCGGCTCTGTCCGGCTCGGGTGGAAAGCGCTCTTTCAGTAAAGTATCGAGCTCGTTCTGTCGTTCCTCAATATTTTTCGGTGTCCCGGCCAAGTGCCTCCCGGTCATCGTGAAGTATCGGCCCGAAGCATAGACTTCAAGCCCATCCATCCGTCGGCCGGCACTAGCGAGTTCGGCCCTGATGATGATGTGCACGCCGTCACCCGACGGTGAAATCTCGGTGTAGCTGCCCATTCGGTGAATCAGTTCGAAACTTTCCTCCTTTATCCGTCCATTCCTCTCGCGGCACTTGTCCAGGTCGATTCCACAGAACGGATCGGCATCGGTGAACACGAACCCGATACCATCGGGCCTGAACCGCTTGAGCGCAGCACAAACATGCTGGAACGTGGTCCACGTTTGCGGCTTGTGGCACGCCGCCGCTCTCCCACTCCATGCCGAAATCGGCATCTTTGTCGTCCGCCCATTCACTTGGACGCGGCGCCACAGCACCCATTGCTTGTGTTGGGTCAATTCCGAGGGAACCCGGATCATGCCGCCACCTCCGCTTTGCTCGCTCCATCGGAAGTCTCCGGACGGGCATCCTCGTCAGTTGCGCCCCACTCCAACACGATCAGTCGTTTGCAGTTTGGGCAGGTAAGCTCCCGTTCTGGCGTCTCGAAGTACAAACCGCACACACACTGTGCACAAGCTGAAGTTGTCCTCATTGCTCACTCCCATGCGGGCACTAGCGCGCCGTGTATATAGAGGCGCGCCGAATGCCCATTTCCGGGTTGCGAACTGTGATCAGCTTTTCGGTTTCGTGTTCTTCCGCGCCTTGCCTTGTTGCGCTTGTGGGGTGGCGGTCGTTCTGCGCTCTTCCCGCTTCTTTTGCTTCGCGGCGAATTCCGCGGCTAGCGTTTCGGCGATCTTCTTAACATCGATCCGATAGCGCTTCGCCGCGGCGTCGAGTAGCTTGTCTTCCACGTACGGGTTTGTGGCCGAATCGATGAGCGAGGTCTCGATCAGGAACCGGCTCAGCCCGCGATCATCGAGCGTTTTAGGTGCTCTTTGATTAGTCGCGTATGATTCGCCGATCTTGCCTGGTCTTCGCTGGCGACCAGCTTGTGCCGAACAGCGAGGGAATGCGCGTAATCGGGTATCAAGCGTTCTAGCAACGCCGTTGCGATCAGGATGAGATCGGGCTTCGAGAGCGGCGCGGAAACTTTGGCGAGCACGGCCGCCAGCACGCGATGCCGAGTCGTGAGTTCAAGTTTGCGCTTTTCATTTTGCTTCCGTTGCTCCTGGCGCGCTTTCTCGGCGGCTTGCTGGGATTGCTGCGCTTGCGTGTGATGAACCGTGCAACTTGGCTCGGCGCAGATCGTCAGGATCTGGCCCCGCGAGCCGCCATCTACGACGATGCCCTTCGTCAGATGCGAACAGCGCTTTTGCGCCGCTTTTGATACATTGCCATTTTTCGAAAGCGTTAGTTCCACATACCGGTTACGCCCGATCGGACCGCCGTTGCGTGAACCCCACGACGACGAGATTTGCACTAACTCCGGCTTCTGTTCGAGCGCACGCGCGATATGCCGGTCGGTTTTCGCCGCATAACATTGCTTATCCAAGCACGAATCGGGAGCTTCGCCGGGAAATAAGAGCGTGTTCGCTCCGGTTCGTTTCGGGCAATCATCACAGCTTCCCGCTTCCGGAAGCAATGAACCATCGTGACGATCAAATGCAGCCGCCGCCAGATCGAGCAGAATATTGGTTTCGATCCAGCTTGCAAGTTCTTTCACCGGTACCAAGCTTTGCGTATCGCCCTGAGTGGTCCACATTCTGCGGAACGCCGCATTGAAAGCTTCGGGCTGCTGGGAAGCGAGAAGCTTCGCAATCAACAGAGCGTGTCCAACAGTAATCTTGTCTTCGAGGAAGGCATCGGCAACCGCCGGAATCAGTTCGTTCAACCGGATGCGCTCGGCAAGGAAACGTTCGCTGCGGCCTACCTTGGCCGCAATGGTTGCGATGTCATACTGCTGCTGTACAAGACTCGCAAACGCGCGTGCTTCTTCGAGCGGATGGACGTCTTCCCTTTGCAGGTTCTCCACAGCCATGGCAAGCTGCGCTTCGGCATCGGATAGAGTGACAATCCGTACCGGCAGTTGCTCTAAGCCTGCGATTTGCGAGGCGCGGAATCTCCGCGAGCCTGCGACGATCTCGAAGCGTTCGGGTTCTAATTCCCGGACGAGCAAGGGGGCAAGCACGCCCTGTGCACGGATGCTTTGCGCCAGCTCTTCTAAGCTCGTTTGCTCGAAGCGCTTGCGCGGATTGAACGGCGATTCCTGTAAGTGCGAGAGTCGCAGATCGCGATAACTGGAAGTCTGAATAGACGAATTCTGTATGGCTTGCATGTTCATGTCTCCTTGTGAAATTTGGGTTAGAAGGTGGAAAGGTTTGCCGCCGGATCTTCGGGCAGGATGGCATTCAGAATTTCGGCGGCCGTTCGTTGCACAAACCCGAGCGATTCGGCGAGCGTCGCCTTGTCGCCCGAGTGAAGCTGGATGTAATCGCTGCTGGAAGAGCCGGGATCGAGTCCGATAGCGGTGGAAACCACGAACGCCACGGCTTCGGCTTCGGTCTCGCGGACTATGTGATTGGTTTGGCTGCGCCGCTCGCCACGATGGAGCAGTTCGTGTGCCGTCTCGTGGACAAGAACCGAAAACTCCTCGGCGCTGCTCAAGCCCGGAAGTAACGTGATCTTCCCGCCGGAGGACAAGCCATTAGCCGGGCGGATGCGCTCATCGTATTCAAGCGCGATGGATTTCGTTGCGATGAATAGCTTCAGGCGCTTGGTCGCATTTTGCGGATCG
>JAFAQG010000114.1 GCA_019246575.1 Acidobacteriaceae bacterium | reverse complement strand
GCCCGTCTCGAGTTGTTCGGCGCGCTCCAGAATGCTCGCCGCGATATTCTCGATGCCGACGCTTAGAAGGAAATCAAGTGACGCTCTCAGTCCAAAGCAACCAGGCGTGCTTAAAGTTCCGCATTCATACCGGCCTGCATCCGGCCGCAATGTCATGTCCCGCGAGCTGTAATCCGCGTACTTGGCGGGATTTGTCCAGCCAAACTCGACCGGCTCAATCGCGTCCAGCCACTTGCGTCTTATATATAAGACGCCCGTTCCTTCGCTGGCAAGCATCCATTTGTGCCCGTCGGCCGCGAGGGCGTCAATGTGGCTGGCTTCCACGTCAATCGGGAACGCGCCCATGCCCTGAATCGCATCTACGAGAAAAAAACAGCCGTTTTCATGGCATGCTTTGCCGATGGTGTTTAGGTCGACGCGGAATCCGCTCAGATAATTGACAAAACTGATGGCCAGAAGCTTCGCGCCCGGGATTTCAGCGATTATTTTCTCGACGGTGTCGTAGATCGAGAGCCAGGTCAGTTTCACACCTTTTTTTTCCAAACGAAGCCACGGGTAGTAATTTGACGGAAATTCCTCCCGGAAGGCGATGACGCGATCGCCGGATTTCCATTCAAACCCACCCGCAACGGTTGCGATTCCCTCAGAGGTGTTTTTTACGATCGCAATTTCGTCGGGCGAAGCATTGATCAATCGCGCTGCGGCCTTGCGGAGACCGTCGTACGTTTCCAGCCATTTGTCATAGTGCAGAGAGCCGAACTCACAGGCATCATCTGCGAGCCACTTGATGGCATTCACGGCGGGCAGGCAGAGCGGAGCAACGGCAGCATGGTTTAAATAAATCAGTTCTTTTGTGACCGGAAATTGGTCGCGATAACGGGCGGCAAGCGACTCGGAAGCCTCGGCGAGTGCTCCCGAATGTTTTTCGAAACCCATGATTCTGAGGATACGTTAATAGTTTGAATCTCCTGTTCCCGGTGGCCGCCGTGACTGGCTCGAAATGGAAAGCTGTCCCGAAAACCTCGTGCTGGTCACCGCGGCCTCGTGGTAGTGTTTTGAACCCTGAAATCAGCCGTATACTGGAGACAGACCAATCTGCGCCTGCGGTCTTGCTCCGCTTCAACTTGTCTGTGGTCGTAAAGGAGTTTTTGTGAAGCGATTCTTCTGTCTAAGGCCCTCTGTGAGCGTCGTGCTGGCATTTGCGTTGGCCATTCCTTACACCGCTTTGCCCCAGGACAATAGCGGGAACACGAAACAGTCGAAGGGGAGCGAAAAGAATCCCGACGATATCGGCGACCGGAACGTCAGTGGGAAGGTCAACTTCTATTCGCTCGAGAAGGAGATTGGGCTCGGGAAGCAACTGGCGCAGCAGGTGGAGCGGCAATCGAAAGTTGTAAATGACCCTGTCGTATCGGAGTACGTCAACCGCATTGGGCAGAACCTGGTCCGGAACTCGGATGCAAAGGTGCCGTTCACGATTAAGGTCATTGAAGATCCTTCCGTGAATGCGTTCGCCCTGCCGGGCGGATTCTTCTTCGTACAGACCGGCCTCATTCTGAAGGCTGATACCGAGGCCGAACTGGCCGGCGTCATGGCGCATGAAATTGCGCATGTGGCAGCGCGGCACGGCACGCGGCAGGCAACGCGCGGCGAAATCGCGCAGCTGGCGACGATTCCGCTGATCTTTATGGGCGGAGCGGCCGCTTACGGAATATATGAAGCGTCCGGCTTGCTGGTGCCTATGTCGTTCCTGAAGTTCTCGCGGAACTTCGAGGCTGAAGCGGATTACCTGGGTGTGCAGTACATGTACAAGACCGGGTACGATCCGACGGCCTTCGTCGATTTCTTCGAGAAGGTTCAGTCGATGGAGAAGCGTAAGCCCGGCACGCTGTCGAAGATGTTTTCGACTCATCCGCCAACGGATGATCGGATCGAGAGGACGCAAAAGCAGATTGCGACGCTGAAGGCGAAACCGGAGTACGTCGTTACAACGTCCGAGTTCAACGATGTGAAGGCGCGGCTCGCGCTGATCGAGAATCAACGCCGTCCGGACAAGACCAGCGACGATCCGAACAAGCCGACGCTGCGCCGGAACCCGAATTCGAACACGCCTATTGAGGACGAAACAGACCCATCGAAGAAGTCGAAGGGGGACGAAGAGGACCGTCCGAAGCTGAAGCGGCGTCCGGATTCGAGCGATACCGGTGATGCCGGCAGCACGACCAGCACCAGTACACAGCCGTCCTCGAGCCTATAAAATCAGGCGGGAAAATAAGAAAGGGGACCGTTCAAGCACGGCCCCCTTTCGTATTTCTATGATGTCTGAAATAGAGCTATCCGACGCTCGCGTGTCTGCATTGGGCCATGATTGCGTTCATGCGATCCTT